>DAOVKH010000020.1 GCA_030631875.1 Deltaproteobacteria bacterium
ATGTATCATCCGCGCTATATGAAAAGGTATGGCCGGAAAAAGAAAATCAGGATACAGATACTGTATGCCCAATACGATACCGAAGAGTATCTGGGCCGCGAAGAGTATCATCGCGCCTACGAAGAACGGATAAGCTACACGCTGTGACTCATATTGAATCTTCATCATCCAAACTCCTTAATTATTTTTTGTTGAAGCAAGTACATACTTAGCCTTCTATATTAGGAGGCCAGTCATTTGTATCTACTTCATTGATCCATACAAAGAACTCAACGAGGCTGTCCACATCATGCTTCGAGAGATCGAATTGCGGCATCTTCCTATCCACACCCCAACCTTGCTTTGAGGCAATCGTCAGAATATTCCTGACACCCTCAACACCCCGCCTTGCCACAACGTTACCGAGCTCCGGGGCGTAGTACGCACCTTCGCCAAGCAAGGTATGACAATCTATGCAGGCATGCTTTTCCCAGACCTTCTTACCCCAAGCCACCTCTTCTGTGATATTCTCGGGATGCGTCCTCACGGGGTAAGATACGTGAGAGAGGTACGTCATCACCAGAAAGATCGCCATTGCGACGACCGTTCCCCCGATAAAGATATTTCGTGCAGAACCTTTTGTCATCACTAAACCTCCTTTTATACTTTTACTCCAACAACTACTTCTACTCCCGCAAAGACTACCACCGTACCTCCAGAACAAAAATGACCTGCATCAAGTCGCCTAACTCATGATCTCACCCACTAAAAAGCCCCCTTACGGGGGCCTATTTCGGTGACCAACTATACCATTACTATACACTTTAGGGGGTTGGACACAAATAAGGGGCTACGGTATAGACCGTAACCCCTTATTATGATGGTGAAAAAGATGGTGCCTAGGGAGGGAATCGAACCCCCGACACGAGGATTTTCAAATCGATAAAGACAAATAACGTAAGGGCTTGATTGTAGGTCTGGTTTCCCCTTTTACCTTAAAAATCAACCCGTTAAAGCCTTTCCATATTTTCCATCGAATACGGTATTTTCCGTCCTTTTCGCTATTTTTTGGCACAATTTTAGCACAGTCAAAAACCCTCCATCTTACCTACATAGCTTATCGCCTTAAACCGATCCGGACAACAAGTTCATAACTCTAAACAGCCAAAGCCTCATCCTTGTCTTGCGCCTGTGGTGTCTCGGAAGCACCCACCGATACGGGTATGGATATCGTAAAGGTCGTTCCTTTACCGATCGTACTTTTAACGTCTATCTCGCCGTTATGCTCCTTTATTATGTTATAAGAGACCGACAGGCCAAGCCCCGTTCCTTTGCCAGGCTCCTTTGTGGTGAAGAAGGGATCGAATATCTTGTTCATGGTTTTTTCCTCGATTCCTTCGCCTGTGTCGGAGATTTTGATAATAACCATCTTTCTCTCGGCGTAGGTTCTGATAGTTATTGCTCCGTTTTCTTTTATGGACTGCGCGGCGTTAATTAGGATATTCATAAAGACCTGATTCAACTTCATCGGCAGGCATTTTACCATAGGCAAATCCCCGTAGTCCTTGACGATTTCGGCCTTATACTTTAATTCATTCCAGACGATATTCAACGTGCTGTCGAGAGAAGAGTGTATGTCCACGAAGCTTCTTTTAGCATTGTCGGCTCTCGCGAAGTTTTTAAGATCCTGCACTATCTGATGAACCCTGTCGGCACCGTCTTTGGATTCTGCTATTAATTTGCCGATATCTTCTCTGACAAAATCAAATTGCATACTCTCTTTGATCTTCTCAATCTTATTTAGTGCCAATGGATAGCCATTAATTCTTGCCTCATGCGTTACGGCCTCGTAACCTTTAAGGAGACAGAGTATATCTTCGACATATTCTCCCAAGGTTCTAATATTACTGCTGACAAAACCTATAGGATTATTTATTTCATGCGCAATCCCGGCGGCGAGATAACCGATAGAAGAAAGTTTTTCCGTTTGCACGACCTGAGCGTGAACTTCTTTTAATTCCATGTTGGCTGTTTCAAGCTCCATAGTTCTTTCTCTTACCATCATCTCCAGATTTTTACTGTATCCTTCAATGCGCACATTGGATCTCTTTAAATCGGCTGTCATGGTGGCGTTATCTATGGCAATGGCTATTTGATTGGCTACGGTTATCAATGTATTCATGTCCGTCTCATTGAAGGTGCCGTCATTGGTTTTGTTTATAACCTCAATGACACCTATGGTCTTGGCCTTTATGGATAGAGGTACCGCGATGAGGGACTTGGTTACAAAGCCCGTCTTATCATCTACGTCGTGACAGAACCTCTTATCCTCGTTGGCATCCGGTATGAGCAAAGGTTCTTCTTTCTCGGCGACCCAACCGGCGATTCCTTCTCCGGATTTGATTCGACACTCCTTTACTTGCTCTCCCTTCTTACCCAAGGCCACGGTAAAGACCAGCTCGTTCGTCGTGTCGTCCAATAGGAGGATGGAGCAGGTCTCGGCTTGGAAGAGGTCTTTTGTCAGACCCATGATGTTTTCGAGCAACTCGTCTAAGACAAAGGTTCCTGAGATCGCTTTTGAGGTCTTTTCGAAGAGCTCAAGCTCTTTTACCCGCCCTCTAAGCTTGCTCATAAGGGCTACATTCTTATCGAAGAGGTTTTGATGTTCAAAGGCCTTCTCTATAGAACACAAGAGTTCCTCCGGTTGAAGAGGTTTTACTATGTAGTCGTAGGCTCCGCCGCGGATTGCTTCTATAGAAGAATCAAGGGATGCCATGCCGGTCATTACGATAACGACCGGCGGTGAGGCGAGAGCTTTTATCTTAGGGAGTATCTCAAGGCCGCTCTCATCAGGCATGACTATATCGAGTAATACGATATCAACCGGTTTTTTCTCTAAGGTATTAAGACCGTCCTTCGCGCACCTGGCCGTAAGAATATTATACCCGCCGTCTTTAAGGATATCCTTAGCGATATCTATTATGAGAAGATCGTCGTCGATTATCAGTACCGTCTTCATAGTCCATTCTCCTTTCGAGGTTAACTGGTTTTCCCAATGTTAGAGTTAAGAAAACAATAGGTCCTCTATTATAACGGCACCATATTCGTCCTTCTTGACATCTGTAATGCCCGGATATTGTTCTTCCAGGTTCTTTAGAGTTGCCCTTTGTTTTCTTACCGCCTTAGTGAGGATTACATTCTCCAGTAAAAGAGTTCTGTAATCGAGTGATTGTTTTACCGTGAAGAGCAATTCTTTATCGTTCCACGGTTTGGTTATGAACCTATGAACTTCTCCTTTGTTGATCGCCGCCATTGTAGCCTCAAGGTCCGCATACCCTGTTAGCATAATGCGTATGGTATCCGGCGAAAGCTCCTTTGCCTTGGATAGAAAGTCCACACCTCTCATGCCGGGCATCATATGATCCGAGACTACAAGGGAAATCTCATTTTCCTCTAAGATCTTTAAGCCCTCTTCGCCGCTCGAAGCGGTTAAGATATTGTAGTCTTCTTTTCTGAAGAGCCTTGTCATGGAACTCAAGATACTCTTTTCATCGTCTACGAATAGGATAGAATGTTTCATTGTCTTTCTCCTTTGATTGGTTATAGTTATTATTAAGGTTTTTTATTTGGCTCGCTTCTTCCACATCGTTATGTCAAATTGTCATGGAAGGAGCGAGCCTTCACGCGCTTTGTCTTTCAACTACTGAAGCTCGTCGAAGACGTTACCGCCTTTCGATCCCAATCTGCCTCCGCCCAGGTCGCTCGTAAAGACGACCGGATCACTTGTAGAGAGGGTCAGGTTCTCTTGAGAGTTATTCGAGACACTGTTATCCTCCATGAAGAGTGTCGCTTCGACCCCCGAATCAGATATGGTCTCTCCGGCTACGAGTGATGAGTAGAGCCCTGACCAGGCGTCTTCATAGTTTTTCAGGTAGAGACCATGACCGGTGTTGTTGTCTATGCGGTTAGCCTCAAAGGTATTGGTACTCTTTACGAATCTAAGAAGATTCCTTGCGTCACCGTGTATAGTGCTGTCCATCATGTATAATGCTGGCTCGAAGTTATTTTCTATATATACGCCTCCTCCGTTGCCATATATGGAACCCTGGTTGTTTGCCTCTATAACGTTGCCTGTGAAGCAGTTGTTCATCTCAGAATTCATCAACCCTGAAATGGCGTCACCGCTAACCTCCACTTCATGTAAAAAGCCAAAGGTATTCATGTAATTATTCACATTTACGCCGTAGGCGCCATACCCGTTAGAGCTATTTCCACTGATGTTGTTATCCGCAAAGGTGTTGGTTATGCTCGAAGAACCTATGGTCGCCGCCACACTGTCGGCGTTCGTCCTTAAGCCCCTTACGTTGCTACTCATGTAATTCCAGAGAAAGATACCATCATAGGCGTGTCCCCTTACGGTGTTGCCTCTGAGAGTGTTCTCTACTGCGACGTCCGTGATGGTCGCTGTAAGGTCGGAAGATCCATAAGGATTCTTGGCGTTGATGTTCTGCCTGAGTGATATACCCTCTCTTGCATTGTTTTCGACCAGGTTATTCGTTAAAGTATTCCGAAGGTTGATGCTCACCATCTCCGGAGCCTTTACTGAATTTGAGATATAGACGCCCGTTGAGTTCCCCGATATTTCGTTGTTGACGAGTGTAGTATCTATATCTACATCGACTATGCTCGAAGAGGCATTCATAGTATTATTGATGGATATGCCGTTTCCGTCGTTACCTATGATGCTATTATTGGCAAAGTTGTATGAGAGGTTCACTCCCGATATATCCTCTGCGCCGCTATTGCCATAGTCGAGCAGCACACCGTGCAGAGAATTGTTCTGTATAAGGTTGTCGTGGAGGTTCAGGCTCGTTACGTCATACCCTAATACCCCGTAACGTCCGTCCTGGAGGGCGAGGCCCATTACCTCGTTATTATCTCCAACCCTGATGCCTCCGTCTATTATGGGCATAGGTCCATTACCTCCAAGGCCCTTAAACGAATAGGCATCTCCCCAGAGCTTTGAGTTGTCGGGGAGGGTGAACGCTGGACTTTCGTATCTGTCGGCCGTGTCGTCGGTGCTTGATATGTATACCAAAAGGCCGCCGTGGTGGAAATGCTCGTTCGTGGATGCGGAGTTGAGATCGGTATACGGGTCTTCGAGTGTTCCCGACCCGCCTCCAACATTGTCAGCGTTGACGTATATCATATCAATATGGTGTTGCCCATCATGGTTTTGGCTCTCAAGGAGGGTGCTTTCAGGCGCTACTATATGGCGATCCCTTGTTACCTTCTCCGTCATCCTATCTCTGAGCGGACGTGAACCGCGCGTATCAGCATTCTTTGCCATTACAAAGGGGTTCTTGAATGAAAAGAGCGCCTCCATATCAAAGGGTATCTCTACATATCCGCCCGCGAAGGTATCAGTACCCCGAACGTCGTCGTTCTTTACCTCCAGGCTTAGATTTATAAATCTAAGCGGCCTTATCTCCATCCTGTATCTATTGCCTGATACATCGTTGTCATCGATAAAGTCCGAGTCGTAGTTGTAGGTTCCGGCATATGCCCTCGCCTCCATATACTCCGACACAAAGGGGACCAGTGCGCCGACCTCTACATCATAGCCCTCCAGCGCCTCTTCATAGCCCTTGTACTGAAGAAGCGACGAAGAAGCGAACTCAAAGGTATCTATAGCGGATATGCGTTTTTTAGTGTCTCCAAATGGTCTGTAGTAGTTGGCGCGAAGGTCAAAGTTCTCTGTAAGCGCCTCAAGACCTACGCCCCACTGCTTAAACTCATTGTCATACTCGCTCCTCATCGCATCGTAGAAGAGGTTGGCGCCGAGTATGACCTTGTCCTTTACGAAGACCCTGCCGCCCAGGCCAAGGTTCTGCTCGTTAGAGCCTTTATCGTCCGTTCTGACGATGGGGTTAAAGAATATCAGGCTGTTCTCGTCTCCCGTAATGGGAAGAAAGAGATCGACGGTAATGTCAGTTTCATTATCGCTCTCGCCGGCCATGAAGCCGGGCCTTGCTACGCCCTGCCATGTCTCGCTTGCATTCGCGCCGCCGATAAAGAACAGACTGATTACGAGGAAACAGACCGCAACGAAAAGGGTCGCCGCCAGGCCGACCTCATTACAGTCGCGTACTCTCTCCTTTCTGCCGGAGAGAGACCTTTGCCTGCACATAGTTAAAAGTGCTATTAGTACAAAGAAAGATTCCTTGCCTACGTTATTTTCTCTTTGATTGCTTCTTGCCGTTTCCATGATAGCTCCCTTATTTTTTGGTTTAATAAAAAATATCTACCCTTCCCCTGTTTCTTGATTACATTATGACTGGCTTGAAGAGACAGAACAATCGGGTCTGAACTTGATTTTTTTGTAAAAAATAGGAGGATAAACTCTTAGATTATGGGGAGTATCTTAGAGTAGATTCAAAGGGGGCTTACGAACTAAACCTTAGGGATTGGTCTTGAGTAGTCCTTTGTATCTATGCCGGAGTGTTGATAGGTGGAAGATGTATCGTTAAAACAATGGTATACAGAGAGGCTGCCACGGCGTGGCAGCCTCTTATTGTTCAGTACGTATCCTTGAGATTGTCCTACAGTAGGCTATGAGAGAAGTTCAGGCGAAGGGGAGTATCATAATAAACTTGTTTTCGGGGTCGCGCAATACAGGCGAGTTTCAGTGATTCGCAGGAAGATGGTCTTTTTATCTTTGGAAGTATTAGTCTTTGCAGAGGCCTTTGCGCACAGCCATCTTTGTTAGTTCGGCCATATTATGTATGTCGAGCTTCTCCATAATGTTAGCCCTGTGGGTCTTTACCGTTGAGAGCGAAATGAAGAGTTTTTCGGCAATCTCTTTACTCTTGCCTCCACAAGCGATAAGCCCTAATATCTCCTTCTCTCGAGAGGTGAGGGTGTCGAATGGTTCCATCTCAGCGCTCTTTTTAATTACTTCTACAAAACTGTTAAAGAGATTATTGGAGATATTCGGACTAACGAACATATCACCGTCTAAAACTTTTTCTACAGCGGCCAATATCTGAGAGTGATGCGCGTCCTTCAATATATATCCCTTGGCACCGGCTCTGAATGCCTTTATCGCATGCTCTTCATCGGCATACGCAGATAGAATTATAATCTTTGTGTCGGGAAAATTTCTTGTAATCTGTCTTGTGGCTTCTAATCCATCCATAGAGGGCATGCTGATATCCATAAAGACGATATCCGGAGAACATTCTTCTACTTCTCTTATTGCTTCCAGGCCGTCCGCGGCCCCGCCCATAACCATATATCGCGGGTTATCGGATAAGACTATATTTAATCCCGTCCGGATAAGGGGGCAGTCATCTACGAGTAATATGCGTATCTTGTCTTCCTGAAATAAAACTTCCTGGGCTACCATTGCACTATCTCCCAAAGCCTATCCCAAATTTATTGGAACAGGTAACAGGTAAAAGGATCCTTCTATGTACCTACGCACTTCTTCTGCTGTAATATCAAGTAATTTTTATTCCTTGGACCTGGTGTGTTCTTAGAATGAAGTAAGGAATTATGACCGCATTGCGGATATGATAGTTCTGTTGAGCTTAACATTAACGTATACCTTCGTATTTTGCTATCCATAAACTTCCAATGTTGCACAAAAAAGACAACTCGGAGCATATAAGTTAGGTAAGTTTAATTGTATACCAAAACTTCCTATACCGTCAATCTTTTTTTAATCAAATTGTTTTGAATTAGGTTTAATGGCCGCGCCAACGGTAATCTTATTTGATGTCAATATCTACGAGGGACTAACCTGCCCCGGCTAATAAGGGAGACCGAAAATAGTGACATAAGTGGGCTTTAAATGTCCGTAGCTACGTGGGCATAATTATAACGTAAGCAACATATCTGTTATACGTAACGGATAACAGGATGAAGCTTGTAGACGTAAAAGAGATTTGCGAATTGCTTAACGTGAAAAAATCGACCATACACGTATGGATACGTAACGGCACGATACCATCGTATAGGCTAAACGGACTGATCCGTTTCAATATGGATGAGATTATCGAATGGGTCAAAGGCCAGCAAACGAATACTTCTAACGTATATACGTTAAGTAGGAACATATCTGAAAATCAGGACATAGACGATATCATAAAAAAGGCCATTTATGAGAGCACGGGTAAGGAGTATGATCCTACTCATAGGGGAAACCAGACAAACCAAGCCGGAAATGAAGGTGCTTAATGGCACTTTACAAAAGAGGCAAGGTCTGGTGGATGAGATTTACATAGTGATTACGTATTTACCTCTTCGACTGGAACACGCCTTGACCAGGGCAACTTAAGAAGGGCTTTTATTCCGGCACGAAAAGAAGCCGGACTTACTGAGTTCAGGTTTCACGATCTAAGGCACACCTTTGCCACCCGTCTTGTTTTCACTTAGGGGTTGATCTCTACAAGGTACAATGGCTCCTGGGGCACAAGACACCGTCTATGACACAGAGGTATACCCACCATTACACTGAAAGTCTTCGGGACGCTGTAGGGGTTATGGAAGTACCTCCGGGGAATAGGGCACAAAAAAGCACAATTTTAGCACAGTGCAAAGAAAAGGGGCCACGGCCAAAGCCGTAACCCCTTGAAATCATGGTGCCTAGGGAGGGAATCGAACCCCCGACACGAGGATTTTCAATTTCCCGCCTATAAGACCCGTTCTGTGCTGTTTAGTGCTATCTGTTATTAACTGTTAGGAAAAACGCCGATTCATAGACCGGAGTTTTGATGTTTAGTAGTGACTGATAGTAACTGTTTACTATACGATTACTATACACTGGCCTGTTAGGGGCTTATCGCCGCCCCCAAACGAGCAAGAAATTCACTTTAAGGGTGGTACAATTAATAGGGGCAGGTCAAAAGAGAATTGTTCGTATTCGAGGCTTGTGAGAAGTGCAAGAGTGAAACTGTACTTTTAGGTACGTTGAACGATGCACGACGAGCGTAACGAAGAAGACAGGCAATTATCGCGACGCCCTCATCAACGCCGCTTTACTGAACGTCCATCTGAAATTTCATCATCAGGATGCGTAATAACCTGCACTCCCACATCCACACCCGAGACAACCTCGGTAACGAGCCCGCCTCTTTTACCTATCTCGACGATGCGTCTCCAGGCCTTATTACCCTCCATAACGAATACGGCCCAACCGTCGTTGAATCTAAAGAGCGCGCTTGAAGGGAGCTGTAGGACGTCTGAACCCTGCCAGAGTATGAAGCGGGCCTCCACGCGGTAGCCGTCGCCGAGACGCTCCCAGAGCGCCTTCTTTGAGGTTATGTCAGCTATGACGAAGACCCTCTGCTCCTCTACGCCAAGGGCCGAGACCTTTGTGAAGCCCGTCGGCTCGACAAAACGAACGAGGCCTTCGAGTACAACCTCACCGCCCCAACGCTCGAATATAACGGGCGTGCCGGGCCTTATGGATACCGAATCTTCGGAGAGTACGTCGACTATGACCTCAAGGGCGCGCGGGTCGCCTATCTCCAGTAAGGGTTCGCCCTCACGCACAACGCCCTCGCTCTCGTGGTGAAGCCTTAAGACCTGTCCTCCGATGGGGGCGCGTACTATTACTTTAGTCGTACCGCTTGCCTCGCCGCTTGAAAAGCTAAGGGCCGTCCTTGCGGCGGTAAGCTCGCCCTTTGCCACCTCTACTGCGAAGTTAGCGGAGCTGAGCCTTGCCTCGGCGCGCGTGGCCGCGGCCTCGGATTGCTCGAAGTTTTCTTTAGACGCAAAGCCGTCCTTATATAACTCGCTTATACGCGCCAGCTCCTTTACGGCGTAATCGGCGTCGGCCTTTGTGGCACGCGAATTCTCTTTTGCAACCTTTACGCCTGCCTCTGTCGCCGAGACCCTTGCACGAGCCTCGGCCATACTCCTCGGGTCGAGCACTCGCGAGCGCTGGGGCTCGAGGATCACAAGTGTCGCGCCCTTCTTAACCCCGTCGCCTACGTCGAGCTCAACGCGTCTGGCAAATCCCGATACGGGCGCCGATATAACGAAGCGGTCCTTTACGCGCGTCTTGCCCTCTTCTTCGAGCGTAACCCTGAAGGCGCCGCGAGTTACCTCCGAGACCTCGACCTCGGCGGGCTTTGGCATGAAGCCGTAGACGATGAGCCCGACGACTATCAGGGCCGCTACTATTATCGATATGCTTCTTCTGTTCAGTTTCATAAAGTTTACTCCCTCGCCTTAAGTACCGATACGAGATCAAGCGTGTCGAGCCGTCGCCTGACTATGAGAGCCGAGACACAGGCCGCTATAAGAACGACGGTCGTTGAAAACGCGTATGTGCTCGCCTCGACTATGAGCGGTATACGGTAGAGATCCGAGGCCAAGTTTGAGACCATATAGGCGCACAGAGCCCTGCCTATCAAAAACCCGATGGGTATGGCAACTATCGTAAGTATCGCAAGCTCTCCCAACAGGATATAAGAAATCTCGCCGCGTGTAAAGCCCAGTACGCGAAGGCTGGCAAGCTCACGCGAACGCTCGGAGAGCGCGATCCTCGCCGTATTGTATACCACACCGAATGCGATGACGATGGCGAGCATGGTATTTATGAAGGTAAAGAGCAGCATCTGATCGGACATCGTTTCCTGAAAATTATCGAGGGCGTCTTTCTTGGCGACGGTACCTGCGACGCGCGGCATGTCTTTTATGGTGCGGTATATCTCGTCCTGATACTGTGCGTCGATGGCGAGGTTTACTCCCGATATCGCACTCCCCTCTCCCATCAAGCGGTTAAGCGCGACGAGCTCCATGTACGCAGAGACACCCGTATACTGGGCGACAAAGCCTACGAGCGGAACCTCTCGCTTCTGACGGCTACCTTCCAAGACCTCGACTATAAGGGTGTCGCCGACCTCCGCGCCTAAGATCTCACCCAAGTAGTCGGTCAGGAGTATGCCATCCTGTGGAAGCTCTATGGCCTTTAGATTCTTGTCTACCACACGTTGAAGCTCGCCCATGGCAGGCATGCCCTGAACGCCTGTGCGGTAGGTCTTATGCTCGAATTTGAGCTTAACGGGTACGGCCCTGAAGGGTTCCGCGTATTCGACACCCCTTAGACCCTCAAAGTCGTGTAACGCGCGCCTCGATGTCGGCTCGATGAATGTAACGGAGATGTCCTCTCTTTGAGAGAGAGCGAACTGCACATCTATCATGTGGTCGACCGAGTCCTCGAAGAAGTTACCCATCATAAGTATGGCGCAGGAGAGCGCGATTCCGAGTATGGAGAAGAGCGCCTTAACGGGCCTTCGCTCTATGTGACGTATTATCATGCGTGTGGGCTGGTGGAAGAACCTTCTCAAGCCCAAGCGCTCGACTATCGTCTCCCTGTAACTCATGGGCGGCTCCGGACGCATAGCTTCTGCCGGAGGCAATATCATGGCGCGCCTTAAGGCAAAGCCCGTCCCTACGGACGCGGCCGCGATACTTATCAAGACGGCATATACTACAACGTCACCGCCAAGCTCGAAGTTCAGGTATGGGAACTTATAGTAGGTCTTGTATATACTGCTCAACCCGCTTCCGAGCCACGCCCCGAGTATAAGCCCGAGGACTATGCCGACGGTAGAGATGAGTGTTACGAGCTTTGCGTAATGTAGACCTATGTCAAAGTTGGTATAGCCGAATGCCTTGAGTATCGCTATCTGCTCGCGCTGTGCGCTAACGACCCTGCCTATGACGACGTTTAGCAGGAAGGCGGCAACGCTTAGAAATATCGTCGGAAAGATGCTCGCCATATTGCCGAGCTGTTTTATCTCTTCGGATAGGAAGTGATGCGACATCTGGTCGGCTCTACCGTAGGCGCCGTGGCCGCCGTACGGGGCTAAGATATCGTCGAGGCGTGTTATGACGTCCTCTTCTATAGCGTCGGATGTGAGCTTAAGAGTAACCTGGTTAAAGGCACCCTCCATGTCGTATGCGGAAGATAGGGGAGCGCGAACCATCCAGAATATACCGTAACGCTTAAAATCGGGGAAGAGAGAGCCCGGGCTTATCTGAAATGTATGATCAGGGCTTAGGGCAACGCCCACCACGGTAAGTGTTCTTCGCCTGCCGTTTATCGTAGCGCTCAGCTCTTCACCGGGCCCGATACCGTGGGCGTCGGCAAAGGACTCTCCTATAACTATCTCGTCTACGCGCCCGGAGGTCGCAAAGCGGCCTCTTCTTAGATAGAGCCTGTTTAACTCAGGAAGACTACCGTCGGGTATGGATATAAGCTCACCGGTTACAGGGTCGTCGAAACCCTCGATATCAAGGCTCACCGCCGCGACAACGCGCGTATCGACCTTAAGCACGCCCGGCAACTCGGCTATACGCTGACGCAAACCATCGGGCGCACGCTTAAGCGATGCGAATACATTAGCAAATTCGTAGTCCTCGTAGTAGGTAGCCCTCGTAGTGCGAAGGGACTCAAGCGTCGTTACGGACATGACAAAGGTCGCGATACCGCTTGCAAGGACGAGCGCTATGGCGAGGGCCTGGCCCTTCATGGTGAAGAGATCCCTTAAGAGTTTTCTGTCGAGTGGTTTCATTACAGCCTACCAGTGAGTTGCTACCAATGAAGGTCACGCGGGTGCTTCTTTACTTTATTGCGCGTCACCTCGGTTATGAGTCCGTCGCTCAAGTGTATTACGCGGTCGGCCATGTCGGCTATATCGACGTTATGGGTTATGACGACAGTGGTGGTGCCAAGCTCGCGATTTACGCGGTCTATGGCTTCGAGGACTACAATACCGGTCTTTGAGTCGAGCGCTCCTGTTGGTTCGTCGCAAAGGAGTACCGAAGGGTTCTTTGCTATGCCGCGCGCTATGGCAACGCGCTGCTGTTCGCCTCCGGATAACTGCGAGGGAAAATGATCCAACCTCGAAGAAAGGCCGACTATCGTAAGCGCTTCTTCAGGGGTCATCGGCTTCTTGGATATCTCGGTTACGACCGATACATTCTCGCGTGCGGTAAGGGAGGGGATGAGGTTATAGAACTGAAAGACGAAGCCCACATGCAAGCGGCGGTAATCGGTAAGGTCGCGGTCGGTGGAGCCTGTAAGCCTTTCACCCAGGTAGGTGACAAAGCCGTCTGTCGGCACATCAAGACCGCCTATGATATTAAGTAAGGTCGACTTGCCGCTCCCCGAAGGGCCCAGCAGTACTACGAGCTCACCTGAGAATAAATCGAGATCCACGCCGCGAAGCGCGTCCACCCGAACATCCCCCATGTGATAGGTCTTCGTAAGGCCGCGAACCTCGAAAACCAACTGGCTTGAAGTTGAAGCTTCTTTAACAGACACGGCTCTACTCTCCTTAAGTTAAAGACATTCTATAATTATACTCCATAAGTGCACAGCTGAGCTGCCCCTATTAATTGTATCACTCCCATCCTACCCCTCCCCCCCTTATCCGTCAAGGTGGAAATCCACCCCTACTCACCACCTAAAAAAGCCCCATTCCGTGGACCTATTTAGGCTACCAACTATACCATTACTATACACTTTAGGGGTTCAAACGCAAATAAGGGGCTACGGCCAAAGCCGTAACCCCTTGAAATCATGGTGCCTAGGGAGGGAATCGAACCCCCGACACGAGGATTTTCAATCCTCTGCTCTACCGACTGAGCTACCTAGGCCTACTTACTCTCTTAATAAAAGAGTAAGGAACTAATTTATTTGAAACCGCATATTTTGTCAA
>DAOVKH010000087.1 GCA_030631875.1 Deltaproteobacteria bacterium
CCGGTCGGCTGGATACGGCAGAGAAGTGGTTTGAGTCGGCAATAGAGGCGCTTCCCGACGGCGTATACGGCTACTATAATATGGCCTCTCTAAGTGCCATGAGGAAGGAGACGGATGCGGCCTGCGACTACCTGCAAAAGGCGGTTGAAAAGGGTTATGAGAACTGGGAGGAGATGAAGGGGGACGACTCCCTTGATAATATCAGAGGAAGTGATTGCTATAAGGCCATAGTCGGCGACAGGTAGGCTGAATGTGTTAGTCCTGGCTGACAGGTTATAATCAAAACAAAAGAGAACGAAGTCGTAGTTCTATTAGTCAAGGTGTCTTTATATGAGAGACAAGGCAACCGAGGTCGTATACTTGGGAGTAACGGGTGGAATAATAAGTATAAGTGGACAGACAATACCCATCCTGTACTCAAATATTAGGATGCTAACCTCTGAATGAAAATATATACCAAAACATCTATATTGATTCTGCTCTTTCTGGTCTGTGCGTTACTTGCCGTTACTGAGGCGTGGGCCGATGAGGGAAGGTTCAACGGCTTCTGGAAGAAGGATTGTAAGGCTAAGGTTGGGTTGCAGTTCCTGAACTTTGAGGCCGATCGTTACTTTATTTCATTCTGCGGGCGTGGTGGGTGCATGCCGCCGACGGCAGAGCGTCCGAATACTTCTATCGAGGACGACCCTGATTATAATATTATCGACGATGAGAATATTCAGATATATGAAGAGGACGGATGGGAGGATTACCGTAAGTGTCTTGATCTCTAATGGCAAGGTAGCACTCAGGCTCCTAAAAGTGTGATGAAACCGCCATCTTACGCTAAAATCCATCCTTGATTAAGATAATTTAATAATCACCTTGACTTTCCATGCTGAACGCGATAAAAAAGAGTGTAGAAGACACCTTACCCATGTGGATAATTGACGGGTTTAAGGTCTCAGGAATGTTATGACAGCATTTTGCTCTGAACAACTCCCCGTAATACTTCTTCGGCGATACTGCGTCTCGCCGACATCAAATACTATACTCTACAGATACTTTAAAAGCACTACAAAGGATGTTATATATGCTCCAATGGATAACTATGTTCAAATAATCCCAAAGGGTAGGAAAGGAGGTACAGCCAAATGAAGTTACTTTTTTGTCACGATACTTCAAAGGCAGCACAGGGGGCGCTCGATGAGACCCTCAAGTATTTCTCATGTCAGAGGCCGGAGATAATTCTTCTAACCGTGGTAGAGGGGCCGCTCGATGCCAGCATGGAGAACGAAGGTATCTTTGATGAGTTAGAGAAAGATATCCGTAACAAACACCGCAAGATAGCAGAGGGCATAAGCAAAGCCGGTTTTGATGTCGATGCCATCGTAGCCACAGGTGATTCGCGCACGATGATAATAGAGGCCACCAAGAACAAGGCTCCGGATATTATAGTCGTCGGTAAGCGAGGCGGCGGTCGCGTCAAGGAGATGATACTCGGCAGTGTTTCGGCATACGTGGTTCGCCACGCGCCTTGCCCGGTCTTGGTAATGCCAACGGCTTAAGATTACCATCAGCGAGATTAGGAATAAAAAAGAAGGATAGGAAAGGAGATGATAGATATATGAAGCTTTCAATCTTATTTAAAGTAAAAGACCCGCAGATTAAAGCACTCCATCTGACGTGGATCGCATTCTTTATTACGTTCTTTGTATGGTTTAATATGGCACCATTGGCAACGACTATGTTGGCGCAGTTGGATTGGCTGACTAAGTCGCAGATAAAGGTCTTTGCTATATGTAACGTCGCACTGACAATACCTGCGCGTATTGTCGTCGGCATGGCGCTCGATAAGTGGGGGCCAAGGAGGGTCTTCTCGGTACTCATGGTTATTATGGCCATACCGACCTTTGCCTTCGCATTTGGCGATTCTTTCACACAGATGCTAATATCACGTCTCGTACTCAGTTCCGTCGGAGCCGGTTTTGTTGTCGGTATCCATATGACGGCACTGTGGTTTAAGCCAAAGAATATAGGCTTTGCCGAGGGCTTCTATGCCGGCTGGGGTAACTTCGGAAGTGCCGCCGCGGCGATGCTTTTACCGGTTATAGCCTTCAACCTCTTCGGCGGAGACGACGGTTGGCGCTACGCAATGGCAACGACCGGCGGTATCATGTTCATATATGGTATCTTCTACTGGTTTGCCATAACCGACGGGCCAAAGGGAGCGGTACACCACAAGCCAAGAAACGTTGCGGCCATGGAGGTCAGCACTTACGGCGATATGATAAAGCTGATAGTCTTCACCATTCCGCTCTTCGGCATACTCGCTGTCCTCATATGGAAGCTCGGCAAACTCGGTTATCTGCAGGGAACAGGACTTGCGATAGCCTATGCTGTAATAGGGCTTATCGTTATATATCAGATAATCCAGGTGTTAAGGGTAAACCTTCCGATACTTAAGAAGGGTGTTCCCGAGGACGACAAGTATAACTTCAATCAGGTCGCTTGCCTCAATACGACATACTTCTGTAACTTCGGTGCGGAACTTGCCGTCGTATCGATGCTGCCGGCATTCTTTGAGATGACCTTTAAGCTAACGCCGACTGCGGCTGGGCTAATAGCGGCATCATTCGCATTTGTTAACCTTGTGGCGCGTCCGCTCGGAGGAATACTCTCCGATAAGATGCAGAGCCGTAAGAAGATTATGCTCATGTATATGCTTGGTATATCTTTGGGCTTCTTCGGCATGGGAATGATAGGTGCTACATGGCCGTTATTCTTTGCCGTCGTCCTTACCGTGGTGTGTTCAATGTTCGTTCAGGGTGCCGAGGGTGCGACCTTCGCCATCATACCGACCATCAAGCGACGCATTACAGGCCAGATTTCAGGCATGGCAGGTGCGTACGGTAACGTAGGTGCTGTATTCTATCTGACGCTCTTCACGATGGTAGAGAGCAGTAGTACCTTCTTCTTTGTAATCGCAGGAGGCGCGCTCTTTAGCTTCTTGTTCTGCTTGGCCTTACTTAAAGAGCCTCAAGGCGCTTTTGCCGATGAGTATCACCTCTCTTCGGTCGATAAGGAGCTTATGAACGCAGAGAGCCCATAGCTAAGAGTATAAATATCTACATGATTTAATTGGAAACCCCCGCCCAAATATGGGCGGGGGTTTCTTGTTATTTATGGTGGAGGTCTCTTCTTAATGAGATTCTTTTGTAGTCTTTAAGGAAGGTCGTGTTTTGTTAGGAGTTCTTTTATGAATGTTAAGATCTCTTCTTTATAGCCGCCGGCTATGTATAGTGCGATGGCTATGAATATTATTGCTCGGATTATTCTGCCCAGAGGGAAGGGTTTTTTCTGGTCTTTCTTGTATTGCTCAAAGGACTCGAGTTGTTCTTCCTTGGTCTTGAGTATCTTACGGCACTTCGGGCAACGCATTGCGCCGTGTATTATTTCAGCTCCACAGAACGGACAACTCTCCATCTGAATATCCATGGTTACAGTCTAATGCTTAATCCCAGGAGATACAAGTACTTTAATAGTTAAATTTATTGTTGATACAGACCTACAAGTCCACAAAAAGCGGGTATACTCTATATATATGGAGATTCGCTATGTGGAAGCTTGTATTGGTAATAGCTGTGGTGATAATGATATCGGGATGTGAAGGTTCGCCGGTGGATACGGGCGAATCAGTTGAAGGGGCAGGTAAATCTATGGCAGATAACGTTATGATAGACGAGGCGATTATCATGGAAGCGGGTTTAAAGAAAGCGACATTCGCCGGCGGATGCTTCTGGTGTATGGAAGCTCCATTTGAAAAGCTCAGGGGGGTTAAGGGCGTGCGTTCGGGCTATACCGCAGGAGATTTGGATAACCCAAGCTACGAGGATGTCAGTGGCGGCGAGTCGGGCCATGTCGAGGCTATAGAGATATTGTATGATCCAAAGATAGTAGGTTTCGCAGAGCTCATAGATATCTTCTGGCGTCAGATTGATCCGACCGACGGCGACGGTTCTTTCGTAGATAGAGGCTCACAGTACAGGAGTGTTATATTCTACCGCACCGAAGAAGAGCGCCTGCTTGCCGAGGAGAGTAAGCAGAGACTTGGCGACTCCAATAGGTTTGACAAACCTATAATGACCGAGGTATTGGAGTTAGACAAGTTCTACGACGCTGAAAACTACCACCAGGACTACTACAAGAAGAACCCAATACGGTATAAGTACTATCGCTCGCGCTCCGGCAGAGACGCCTTCATCAAGGAGGCTTGGGCAAATGACCCTAAAGACGGATATGAGCATCATCTATATAAGAAGCCTCAAGATAAACTCTTGAAGAAGAGCTTATCGCCGCTTCAATATAAGGTCACACAGAAGGACGATACGGAACGTCCCTTTGATAACGAGTATTGGGATAATAAAGAGCGCGGTATATATGTGGATGTGGTAAGCGGCGAACCACTCTTTAGCTCCACAGATAAGTATAAGTCCGGCACCGGGTGGCCAAGCTTTACCGCTCCTCTCGTCAGGGAACATCTCGTAGAGTATGAGGATAAGGGCTTATTCAGCACACGCACAGAGCTTAGAAGCCGCTACGGTGATTCACACTTGGGGCACCTCTTCGACGACGGCCCGAAGCCTTCAGGATTACGCTACTGCATAAACTCAGCGGCTCTTCGTTTTATTCCCATCGACGAGATGCCCGAAGAGGGGTATGGTGAATATATGTCCATATTTTCCGCAAAGAGCAAGTGAATAAACTTTATAACCTTCTGCCGTTGTGATAAATTATCCCTATGAATACGGCGACAATAGATAAAGAACTCCTGGTGGATATATGCGTTGATCGTTGCGGCGGTCAGTGCTGTAACCCCTGGTGGGGCGTGATATTCTATACGCTCAAGAAGAGCGGCGGCTTTAAGGAGATGGGTGTCTTTAAGCAAAAGGTCGCCCGAAGTATTAAGGAACGCGCCGATAGAATAAAAGGACAATACGTTACGACCGAAACGCCTGCGCGTGCCTTATTCGGAGACCCTGAGAGCTATAATGTAAGCCTTCAGAAGATTCGCGTCGTTAATGCCGTGCTTCACTTTGACCTGCGCGCCATGTTCGCCTTCAGATGCCGTTTCTTGACGGAAGACAATAAGTGCGGCATACACCCCGAAGATTTAGCGGAAGACATTCGCCCCCCGCATTGCTCCTTTCTCGGCACACCTGACAAGGCTCACGGTGAAAAAGGTTTCTGCAGAATTATAACGACGGCTGTTCTTTCGGGTGCTGACGACTTGGAGATAGAGAAGGCTATAGAGGCTGAGCGTGCCGCCAGTAAGATACACCTCGACGAGTGTCTTACGACCGTAGATGAGGCGGCCGATAGTGTGATAAAAGAGATAGAGGAGCATATAGAAAAACACGCCGGAGCTAAGGCGCAGGCTAAGATAAAGGTGAGGGTAGATAGTACGCCGGGGCGGAACGATATGTGTCCGTGTGGTAGTGGTAAGAAGTTCAAAAGATGCCATGGGTGACTTTTTAGGCAGTTTTTGTTATAGTCTATCTATTGCTGGCTTAGCTCTATCTCAATTCGGAGGAGTAATATGCGTAAATTAAGGTTCAGAGCTGTATTGGTTTCCATAGTCGTTATCTCGGTATTCCTCGTTGGCATTAATGCGGCCGTTGCGAGGGACTCTGATTTCATAGAGGCGTTCAGGGAGGCTCTATATGCCGGTGATAATGATAGGATGTCAGGGCTTATCGACGATAATCTCGATAGCGTTCCCGGCGAGGTGGACGGTTTTATCCCGGCGGTAAAGGATAAAGCAATAGACGATGCCGAGCGTGAGACGAGGTTCTTTCTACTTGAGATGATAACGACTCAATATAAGGATAAGACGCGCGACGCTGAGCCGCTGAAGGCCTTTAAGCGAGCGTACTTTGAATCAAGGTTGAGCGCCCCCATTCGGTCTAAGAAAAGAGGAGGGGTTCACCATGTCGAATTTGCTATGCAGGTTGGAGAGGTGCGTGATAAGTTTGCCCCCGATAATATTATTATAGACGCGGGTGATACCGTCAGGTGGACCAACAATAATAAGATAGCGCATCTCTTTGCCACATCGATGTTCATAGGAGAGAAGGGGATATTCACGCCGAGCATTAAGCCCGGTAAGACGTGGGAGTATACCTTTACAAAGCCCGGCAACTATTACCTTATATGCTTTGTGCATGTTGGGATGATAGCAAAGGTAAAGGTGCTTGGCGCGGAAGAACCCGAAGAAGAAGTTATTTTAGAAGAGGATGAAGAGACAGGAGAAGATACTACTCCCATCAGCGATGGTATCCCCATGGAACCTGTAGGGTCACAGAGTAGTGTAGGTACCGATGATGATGAGGTTATGCCCAAAGAAGATATTAAAGTGGAGTCTGAGGCAGGGGCTGTTGAGCCTTCTGATGAACTTAAGATAGATAGTGAGCCGCTCAAAGGGTCTCAAGAGCCGTTGACCGATACGGATAATGACGATCTCAGATATGATTTTACCGATGATGACGATGAATTCATGGATGAAGGTGACGGCTTCCTGGATGACGACTTAGATGATGAGGAGCTTTTCTTTGACGATTTAGATGAAGACGAAGAGTTCTTGGAAGATTAAAGTTTTACAGTCGTTCTTTCTATGTAGAGTTATATAAAAAAGCGTCCTTCTCCTTAAAGGAGAAGGACGCTTTACATTTCTTTGCGAAAGTTTTTATCTTAACTCTTTTATCGTGTCTCCTACATTAAAGTCAGAGCCTGATACTATGCGTCCGTGGGAGATGACATCGTTTTGGTGAGACATCAGCTCTACCTCGCCAATCTTTCTCTCCATATGCCCTATGTTTCGCCCCGTGTCGGGGTCTACGAGAGCCTGACCTCGCTGGTAGATTCCAAGGCGTGTGCCGACTTCGAGTCTGCTCTTTGTGCCTCCGCGGAATACGATGCTACTCGGCTCAACCAAGAGCACGCGTCCCTGAAATGGAACTTCATTCAGCGTTGCTATCATCTTTGTCATCGCCTTTGTGAGGGCATCCCTCAACGCTCCGTCGCGAAGGCCGGGGTCATCGGAGCTCTTGCCGCCAACGCCCAAGATCTGCCTTACCTTCTTCTTGTATTCGCCCATGCCGCTGTCGGCAACGAGGCTCTTACCACTCGCTATATCCACGAGCGCGTAGTCGACCTGAACGCG
>DAOVKH010000065.1 GCA_030631875.1 Deltaproteobacteria bacterium
ACCCTTGGTATTGCCTTTAATTGTATTGGGGTTGGGGTTGTGTAGCCTTGCTTTCTAACGCTATCAAGCAGTACGGCCTGAAGGCCGAGGTCTTCAAATGACATAGTAATTCTCCTAATACCTGCCTACCGTAATAATTTACGGGCCGGTAAAGGCGAAGTCTTTTTTTTAAGGTTGCTGTGGGTGATGTTGAAAAAGGAAAGGACAACTACACGAAAGGCACTTACCGGATATTGCCTTGGTACACAGATTTAATCTATAAGTAATCATAACATGGTTTTTAAAAATTACAAAGAGAAAAATTCTCTCCTCTTTAAGACCCTTCGTATGACCCTTCGATCGGCTCAGTACAGGATTCCGTATTACAAATTACACGAATGGATTTCCGCCTTCGCGGGAATGACTGGAATTATTTAAAGCGGCAAAGAGAATTGGTCGTATTCGAGGCACGCGAGGAGTGCTGAGTGAATCGTACTTTTAAGTACGTTGAACGAATGCACGACAAGTGTAACGAAGAAGATGGGCAATTCTCAAGGCGCACCTATTGCGATTAACGCTCAACTAATATATACTCTATAGTTAGCCTAACCACTTAAAAACCACAGACAGGAACCATAATGCAATCACAGCCCTCTATAATATCAAAGTCCGCCGGCAGTATTCAGGCCGATATATTCTCAGGCCTTACCGTCGCTCTGGCGCTTGTGCCCGAGGCCGTTGCCTTTGCCTTTGTCGCAGGGGTCTCTCCGATAGTCGGCCTATACGGCGCATTCATGATGTGCATCATAACATCAATAGGCGGAGGAAGGCCGGGCATGATATCAGGGGCGACCGGTGCCATGGCCGTCGTCATGGTGGGGCTCGTCTTGGAGGGTAACGCCATGGGCGGGACAGATAACGCCATAAACGGTGCCGGGCTTCAGTACCTCTTCATAACACTACTGCTCGTCGGAATAATTCAGGGTTTGGCAGGAATCTTTCGCCTTGGAAAGTTCATACGCATGGTGCCTCGCTCGGTTATGATGGGCTTTGTCAACGGACTTGCCATCGTTATATTCTTATCTCAAGTGGGTATGTTCAAGTCCGGTGGCAATTGGATTCAAGGACCGCTACTCACGACTATGATCGGCCTCGTCGCCCTAACGATGGGGTTGTTGTTCTTGATACCCGTATTGCATAAAAAAGCACCGGGGGCGCTCATCGCCATAATAGCCGTCTCACTTCTGGTCATCTTCTTTAAGGTAGATACGGCGACGGTTCTATCCTTCATACAATCCAATGGGGGTGAAGGCATAAAGGCCGGGCTTCCGAGCTTTGCCTTTCCGAGCGTGCCTTTAAATATTGAAACGCTCGTCTTCATACTTCCGTACGCCGTAATACTCGCGGCCATCGGACTCATCGAGTCACTAATGACGCTCACACTAATAGACGAATTGACCGGCACGCACGGCAGAGGCAATAAGGAGTGCGTTGCCCAGGGTGTCGCCAACTTTACGAACGGCTTATTCGGCGGCATGGGCGGATGCGCCATGATAGGCCAAAGCATCATCAACATAACATCCGGCGGCAGAGGCAGGCTCTCGGGCATAACGGCCGCAGTCGCCCTACTCTTCTTCATACTCTTCACATCTACATATATTGAGATGGTGCCGATAGCCGCACTCGTAGGCGTTATGTTCCTCGTAGTTATAAAGACATTCGCGTGGAGTACATTTAATATCTTAAATAAGATACCGAAGTGGGACGTAACTGTCATAATACTCGTAACGACGCTGACCGTTATATTCGACTTGGCAATAGCCGTGCTGGCAGGTGTCGTCATATCGGCGATGATCTTTGCGTGGAAGAACGCACTTCGCATTCGTGCCTACAAGAGCACCGACTCACGCGGCATAAAACACTACCGAATATACGGGCCGTTATTCTTCGCCTCCACAACACTCTTTATGAGCAGGTTCGACATAGACGAGGATCCAAAAGAGGTCATCATAGACTTTAAAGATTCCCGCATAATGGATCAATCCGCGATAGATGTAATAAACAAACTGGCCGAGAGCTACATGCGCCTCGGCAAACACGTACACCTGAGACACCTCAGTAAGGACTGCATACAGCTCATAAAGAAGGCCGAAAAAATATGCGACGTAAACGTTCTGGAAGACCCGGACTACTTCGTCAGCATCGATAACTACCGAGCCTACCAAGAAAGCCTCTCTACGACGGATTAACGGCGGTTGCGGTTTTAAGCAGGATATTGTATAGTTTGAATGTTAATCAATACAGTCTCTTGGGGTGGTATTCTTGAAGAAAACTATCTTCACTACAATTATACTTATCGCATTTTATTCTACAGGCAATGCAAGCGACTCTAATCTTAAAAGCACTCAGCCGCTTGACGATTGGAACTGTCCGACATCTCACCCAGTAAAGGGAAACATTAACACTACAAAGAAAACCATGATATACCATATCCCCAAGGGATCTTTTTATAAAAGAACCAAGCCCGAAGAATGCTTCACCTCAGAGGAAGAAGCACAGGCCGCAGGATATCGAAGGTCTATGCGTTAAAACTTAATAACTTCATTTAAGCTACAACAAGAAGAACTGCTCAACAATTACCCCTTAGCCAAGCTCAAGAAAGCCTCTCTACGACGGATTAAATGCCGACGGTAGTTGCGCTTCACCAAAAAATGCTCTATAATTTCTCTAATAACCAAAAAGGAGGAATACAATGAATATCGAAGCCCTTACACGTTTCTTCATGTGGTGCACGATAATAAACGGTAGCTTATTTATCGTCTGGGTGGCCTTATACGCGCTGGCTCCAAACCTTATCTACCGCATGCAAACCGCAATCTTCCCACTTCCGAGAGAGACCTACAATGCAGTAATCTACTCGGCCTTGGCCTTCTTCAAGCTCGTCTTCATATTCTTCAATATCGTACCGTATGTTGCGCTACTCATAATCGGATAAAAAAAGGCAGGCGGAAGACCGCCTGCCGAACACAACCAATATGAGCCAATCTATTCGCTTATATTGCCTTCATGGTCTATCTGATATTGTTTCTCGGTAATAGCACTTATTACCCTTATCGCGCCGGACGAATCATTTATGTCTGCGCTTATGAACCCAACGGTATCGGCCAACCTAAGTCCGTTTTTCTCAAGAATCGCAAGAGAGTCGCAACTCGAACGCGGATTATCGGCAATATGCATCTGACATGCGGTAAAGGCATCTCTTAGATTTCTTTTGGCCTCTCTCTTTAAGAATTTTTCAACATTAGGCCAGGCCATATCGCGCGAAACCTGAGGCTTACCAAACGAAGTGGTATGCATATATAATTTACCGTTATAATCAATAGAGACCTCCATATCTGCGGCCGCGGACTCGGGTAGTTCCGCAACTATCTCTCCGGAACCGACCCTCATATCACCGAATACAAAGACCGAGTTATCCGTATTTATCAATGGATTGCTTACCTTACTTATGGAGTCACATATCCCCTGTGGGTTCTCCTTAAGATACTCCTTACAGAGATGGTATCTATTGGTCAGGTCAAAGTAAAGCCCGCCCATATCCGCATCAATATCCCCTGCTACCGCCTTGCCGGGCGATATAATTGCCAGAAATAATACGGCTACCATCAAAAACTTAGTAATGCCTGTTCTGCTCATACGCTTACCTCCCTTTATTAATATAAAAACATGCAACAGGATTCGTCCTTAAAGATCGCTCAATTCTGCTTCGCTTACCTTACCTGCGTGGTCTATCTCATAGGATCTTTCGGTGATGCGGCTCTCCAAGGTTATGGAGCCGGCCGAACTACCCATATCCGCCTCTACCAACCTAATAAGATTACCGAGCTTAAAGCCCTTCTCCTCAAGGACTTCAAGGGAATCGCAAACCGACTGCGGATTGTCCGCAAGGTAGGCCTTACACGCGGTAAATGCATCCGACAGATTTCTTATGGCGCGCGTTCTTCCGGCCTTATCGATAGGAGACTCAAATTCTTTGGGGGAGAGCTCCACCTTCCCATCCCTGGTGTGCCTGTATAACTTCCCTTCACGAGTAAAAGAAAGCTTCGCTCTTAACGACGACCCTTGCGGCGACCTCACCGTAATCTCTCCTGAATCCTCTCTCATATCACCCGAGACAAATAAGAGCGGGTTAAAGCTTAACCTATAATGCTCCAACTTAGTGGTGGTGTCGCATACGCCTTCGGGGGTAGAGTGGAGATAGTCATCACATACTTTAGCCATCAACAGCAGCTCGATGAGTAGCTCTCCCAATTCTTGATCTTCATCATCTGTCGCCCCGGCCTTAACGGGCATTATGATTACCATTAAGAATAAGACTAACGCGAATATCTTAACTAACCTTGCTCCCTCCATACATTAACTCTCCCGTCTCTATTAAGTAACGTGAATATACTACCAATTGCCCTAACCACGCGCAACAACTATTAAGATCAATGCGCCCAAGATAACGGCGGTTGCTATTTTCACCTTGATATTATAATATTTCTACTGTTAACTTCACCGGAGCATAACAAGGAAGACGGTAATTATTGCCGCCGCCAAACCCAAAAGGAGAACTCCTGCATGAGATTCAAACTAAGCCAACTATTACTGATAGCGATAATCCTCGCCTTTAGCTTTAGTGCCGGATACGCCAGAGCCGAGACGAGATTAGTGGAGCTTGCGACAGATGGTGATACAGCCGGGGTAAAGGCAATGCTTAAGTCAAGTGCATATACAATTAACAAAGACGTCTACAGCCGCTTTGATGTTAATGAAGAGATAATCGACGAGTCCCTTATAGCCGCATCAATGAACGGCCATGACAAGATAGTAAAGATGCTGATCAAAGCAGGCGCGAATGTAAATAGTGATTGGGGCTACTTTGAGCGAACGCCGCTAATAGAGGCTTCCGGGGAGGGTTATAACAAGGTAATAAAGGTGCTACTCAAAGCCGGTGCAAATGTAAATACCAGAGACACTAGAGGCGAAACGGCTCTCTTCACCGCTTCAGGGCACGGTCACAGCAATACCGTAAAAATACTGATAGGAGCCGGTGCGGATATAGAGACCACGGACAACTATCGCATGAAGCCTATTACTACCGCTTTAAGTAAAGGTCACAACGATGTGGTAAAGATGTTGATCAAAGCAGGCGCGAAAATGGAGACCACAAACAACTCGACGCCCCTCATTGTCGCTTCAAGTACAGGTAATAACGATATGGTGGCCCTACTTCTCGCGGCAGGTGCGGATGTAGATGGTAGAGACTATATGGAAAAAACGCCCCTCATCGGTGCTTCATCCGGAGGCGACAGCGATACCTTAAAAACACTGCTTGAAGCAGGTGCGTATATAGATACCAGTGGGGGCTACCATGACCGAACGCCACTAATTACGGCTTCAGAGGCAGGTCATAACGAGATAATAGAGATACTGCTTAAAGCCGACGCAGATATAAACACCGGCGACAACCAAGGCGAAACGGCTCTCTCCCTCGCTTCGGAGCAAGGTCACAGCGATACCGTAAAGATACTGATCAAAGTCGGTGCGAACATCAATGCCATGAACAAGCTTAACGAAACGCCCCTCATTGCCGCTTCACGTAACGGTCACGGCGATGTGGTAGGCCTACTCCTCGCGGCAGGTGCGGAAGTAACCGCTAAAGACAATCTTGGCAAAACGGCTCTCATAAGTGCTTCATCCGGGGGCGACAGCGATACCGTAAAGGCACTGATAGCTGCCAATGCGGATGTTAAGGCCAAGATGAATAACGGCGTGACGGCCCTTATGTTTGCTTCACTGAATGGTCATAGCGATATCGTAAAGATACTGATAGGAGCAGGTGCCGATGTAAATGCCAAGACCGAAAGTGGTAGAACGGCTCTTATCATTGCAAAAGAAGGCGGCTATAGGGCATCTCAGACTAAGGAAGGCAGAAAAAATGTCGTCCGACTACTAATAGAGGCGGGAGCCAAATAGTAAAAGGGAGAACTTACCATGCCAAGGATAAAACCGGTTGACTATAACGACGCCTCGGTAGAGGTGCGTAAGATATTCGACGAGATTAAAGGCGCATTCGGAGTGATACCGAATCTCTTCAGGACAGCCGCCCACTTTCCCCCGCTTCTAAAGGCCAACTGGGAGAAGGTCAAAGCAGTGATGATGCAAGGCACGCTTACCAGAAAAACAAAAGAAGCGATCGCTGTACTCGTATCAAAGGACAACAGTTGCAAGTATTGCGTGGCCGCACACACCACCGTACTTAAGTCCCTCGGCGTTACGGAGGAAGAGGTCAAGCGTATAGAAGAAGATATCGAAAGAGCCGACTTCACGGAAAAGGAACTTGCCCTTATAACATTTGCAAGAAAGGCCAACAACGATCCCAACAAGATCAGCGATGATGAACGTGACGCACTTAAAGAGAGTGGTGCGACAGACTCAGAGGTTATAGAAGCACTTGGCGTCATGGAGGTCTATACGGCCTTTAATAAATTTCTCGATTCACTTGACGTAGAGATTGATTTTTAATCATGACGCAGGCGAGCCTTGCCAGCTCTTAGAAAAATAAACTTCACACACAAAAAAAGAAAGCACACCCATGAAGCTTCGACCCGCCCAACTACTAATAATAATAGCACTACTCATAACCACCGCCGGATACGCCAATGCCTCCGGCGCTCTATGGAGCTCTGCCTTTAACGGTGATACTAAGAAAGTTAAGAGGCTCATAGCTGGCGGTGCGGACATAGACGCTAAGACCCCTGACGGCGAGACACCACTGATGCTCGCCTCACTCAACGGATACACCTATACCGCAAAGGTCTTGCTTAGAGCCGGTGCCGATGTGAACGCTAAGACCAACACGGGATTTACCTCACTCATGGTAACCTCGCTCGTCGGTAATGATGCCATGATGGGTGTCTTGCTTAAAGCCGGTGCCGACGTAGACGCAAAGGACGAAGACGGGATAACGGCTCTTATGGTAGCCACGGATAACGGCTACAGCAAGGCCGTAAGAACACTGCTTACAGTCGGTGCCGACGTAAACGCTAAGGACAATGACGGCCTGACGGCTCTTATGATAGCCGCAGATAACGGCTATAGTGAGATCATAAGATTACTACTCATAGCCAACGCCGACATAAAAGCCAGAGACAACAGAAAAAAGAGAGCCATTGACTTTGCCAAGAAATTCGGAGACGAGGCTATAATAAAGATACTTAAGAATGCGAAGAGAAAGAAGAAGTAACCGTCGAACGAGATGAGCACCAAAGAGCATCCGGGCTTTTATCGAAGCCGCGGAAACAAAAAAAAGCCCCTTCATCGTTAGATGAGGGGGCTTTTAGTTTTTTGTTTTGTGGTATTACTTAGGCTGTACGTTCGAAGCCTGAGCACCCTTAGGGCCCTGGGTTATCTCGAACTCAACGGTCTGACCTTCGTTAAGCGTCTTGAATCCGTCGCCCTGAATCTCCGAGTAATGAACAAATACGTCTTCGCCGCCTTCTTGCTCGATGAAGCCGAAGCCCTTGGACTCGTTGAACCACTTTACTGTTCCTGTTACCATAGCACGTAATCTCCTTTCTGTGTTTTTTAATAAGAGATTGCGGCTTTGTGCAAACAATGGTACAGCTGGCTCAGATGTACAAATACTGCTCTCTTCTTATTCTATTTAAAAATATACGCCAATCTTCAACCTTTGTCAACTATTTTATTCTTATTATTGAGAGCTTAGAGCAGGGACTATTTTAAGAGCCTCATCGGAGCTTCTTCAAGTAAAGGTCCGTAAGGCGACTTCGCCGTGATAAAACGGCCGTTCGGTCAACCCTTTACCGTCTTTAGGACGAAAGGTTGGTTGAAGTATGAGACTGGATTCCCGCTTTCGCGGTGATGACAGGTTATTAGCGGCAAAGAGAAATCTTCGTAATCAAGGAGCCAGCGGGCTCGTCGCACGCGAAATATTGGGAGCGAGGTGTACTTTTTAAGTACATTGAGAGACTAATTTTGAAGCACAACGAAGCATATGGGCTTTTATCGCGCCGCAATTATCGAAGCCGCAAACCCTTCCAAAAGCTATACAGAACCGGTATGACGATAAGGGTTAGTACGGTAGCCGAAACCATCCCGCCGACCATGGGTGCCGCTATCCGCTTCATCACCTCACTGCCCGTGCCCGAGGCCAACATAATCGGCAGTAGGCCACCTATTATCGCCACCACCGTCATGATGATGGGACGAATCCTTAGGCTCGCGCCAGAGACTATTGCCTCGTAGAGGTCGGCCGTGGTTGTGAGTAGGCCGTCCTTCTGGCGTTTATCATATGCCATGTCTAAGTATACGAGCATGATAACGCCTATCTCTGCGGCAACGCCTGCAAGGGCGATAAAGCCAACGCCAACTGCGACACTCATATTATAACCCAACAAATATACGAGCCAGACTCCGCCAACGAGCGCAAATGGCAAAGAGAGCATTACGATGAGGCTCTCGGTAATGTTTCTGAAGTTAAAGTAAAGTAGCAGGAATATTATTGCGAGCGTTAATGGGACGACCAACTTCAATCTCTCTTTCGCACGCTCCATATATTCGTACTG
>DAOVKH010000207.1 GCA_030631875.1 Deltaproteobacteria bacterium
ACGAGAGAGCTTATAGAAAAAAAAGGCGAGAAGAGTACGCGCAAGCACCTCTTCCCGCTCGTCTCGGTCGGGCAGACCGAGGTTAAAGATAATAAGAATAAAGAGAAGTAAAGGAACTTTCTATGCCGGCAAGACCAACAAGAAGGCGAAGGAATAAGAAAGGCAACGTCGTAGCCACGCTTAGCCTCGTCTCGCTCATGGATATGTTCACTATAGTGCTCATATTCCTTCTCCACTCGTTTTCGGCAACAGGCGAGACCTTCGCGACGAGTGATAAGTTCCAGCTCCCCGTATCGACGGCCACGGCCGCCATTCGCCCGGCACTTACCATACAGGTTACGACCAAGGACATAATGGTAGAAGGTCGCGTTGTCGTAGCGAGGTCGGAGCTCATAAAGGACAAAGTCCTCATAGAGCCGCTCCTAACGGAACTTGAAGAAGAGGCAAAGAAGAGTGTCTTTATAGCCGGCATAAATAAATCAATGGAACTGTCGAGAACGGTCATAATCTTAGGAGACCGTTCAATAGACTTCTCTCTACTTGAAAGAGTAATGTATACCTGCGGTCAGGTCGGCTACAATAATATAACGCTGGCGGTATTATCCGGTGAGAGCTAAAGGGCAGGACTTCATAGTCTACCTGCGGCGAGCGGGCGGGATGACCACAGTAAAGGCCAAGGACGGCCTAACGCTTGGCCATGACTACGCCTGCGACATTACAGTAGACGACGATCGGTTACCGAAAAGTTATAAACTTCTTAGCCGTCGAGGTAACTCCTACCTGCTACGCCTGCCTGATACTACGGTCGGCACTATCGCTAAAGACGGCGACCAAGTATCTATCGCCTCACTCATAAAGCTTGGTCTCTTGAAGGAAGAATCAAAGGGCTACTACGTCTTTGATATGCGCTCGGAAGCCGACGTTGAGATAAGGCTCGGTAAAGATGACTCTCAGGTAACGCTCAGTTTCGGCTACAAAGAACGTCCGAAACGCATTCCGATTCGCGTAGCCATTCCCTTCATAACCTCGCGCGAATACCTCTTCTTAACGGTATTTGTCATATCCATAGTCTCTCACGTATTATTGGCCTTCTACCTCGACACCGTTGAGATAAAGAAGACCTCCTCCATAGAAGCGTTGAAGAAATTGCCGCCGAGGTTTGCGCGCCTAATCCTTACGCCGCAAAAGAAGGCAGAGATAAAGAAGCGCACCTTAGACCTTAAGAAAGAAGAAGAGATAGAAAAAAAGAAGGAAGAACCAAAGAAGCCAAATAAGAAAGATAAGGCCAAAAAGAAGAAGAAAACAGATAAGGCCTCCGTACCAAAGGGCGTTAAAGGTAAAGGTGTTTTGGGCGTAATAGCGGCAAAGGGCGGCATACTGTCGAGCGCTACGGCCGGGGAGCTCTGGCGTGACGTAGATACACTCGTCGCAACCTCAGGAGCTGAGACCACCACCGGAGCCGATAACCTTAGAGGGCTTGATACGGGCGGAGACGAATTGTCGGAAGAAGATATCACCGCCGACTGGACTCAGGATAGCAGATCTAAAGAGGATATACTCAAGGAAAGAAAGAAGCGCACGGCACTTAAGGTCGCAAAGAAGAAACCCGTCGTAGCAACCACGGATAACCTTCGCCATGAAGCCGAGGTCTATCGCATTGTGCGCTCCTACAGCGGAGGACTTAAGTACCTCTACAATAACGAGCTGAGAAGAGACCCGTCCCTAAAGGGTACGATAACGATCACCATCACTATCACTGCCGAAGGCAAGGTCAAGGATGCCTTGGTAAAGGACTCTACATTAAAGTCTCCGAGCCTTGAGGCCGCCATGGTTAAGCGCATATATATGTGGCGATTCAGAGAGGTCGAGGAAGCCCCTGACTTCACCATCAACTACACATTCGACTTCTCGCCCGTTGGCTAAGTCATATCAACCCTCACCTTCCTAACCCCTTGACTTAACAGGTATAACCGATTAATATTGGCTATATGGTAAGATTACCCGTGATAAAAAAGATACGCAAGGCCGTACTGCCTGCCGCGGGGCTCGGCACAAGGTTTCTGCCTGCGACAAAGGCCGTGCCTAAGGAGATGCTGACACTCGTCGATAAGCCGCTCATTCAATACTCGGTTGAGGAAGCACGAGCATCCGGTATCGGTGATATTATATTCATAACCAATAAAGACAAGGGTGCTTTGAAGGCTCACTTCTCAAGGCAACCAAAGATTGAGAGAATACTAAAATCAAAGAAAAAACCTGATATACTCAAGAGTATCACCGAAATCTCAAAGCTTGGAAGGTTTCGCTACATCACCCAAGCCAAGGCAAAGGGGCTTGGCCATGCCGTACTCTTGGCTAAAGATGCCGTAAAGAACGAGCCATTTGCAGTTTTTCTCGGAGATGATATAATAGATTCAACGGTTCCTGCGATGAAGCAGATGACCGACGTATTTAGCGAATACGGCGTAAGCATTCTGGCCGTTCAGAGAGTAGCGAAGAGTGAGGCACACAAGTACGGTATCGTTGAAGGCCGTAAGGTCGCCCCGGGGTTATATAAGGTCTCGGCATTGGTGGAGAAGCCAAAGAATCCGCCATCGAACCTTGCCATAATAGGTCGCTATATCCTGACGCCTGAGATATTTACGTCTCTAAAGAGAACTAAGACGGGTAGCGGCGGTGAAATACAATTAACGGACGCAATCAACCATCTCCTTGAAAAAGAAGACGTATATGCCCTCGAATTTGAAGGCACGAGATACGACGCGGGCGATAAGCTCGGTTACCTGAAAGCACAAGTTGCTCTCGGTAT
>DAOVKH010000108.1 GCA_030631875.1 Deltaproteobacteria bacterium
TAGTAGGCGTACTAAACCCTCTAATCCTGCCCCAATTAAAAACAAAAAGGCCGACGTTCTTAAAAGGACGTCGGCCTTAACTATTTACGGTAAATCGTTCGTATAATCCTTCGACAAACTCAGGACAAACAGTCTTAAAAAAGAACAAACGCAGCTCCTGAAACAAATTCAGGATGACACAACCGAAAGGCAAAGAGAAGTCTTCGTATTCGAAGCCCGCATCGTAACAAAGAAGACGGAGACTTATCAAAGCCGAATTACGCCTGCGCTACTTCTTGTGTCTCCGCAGCAGTAGAAGCATCATCGTCAGAAGCGTCTTCGTCACCATCGGAAGCCTCTGTCTTCGCCGAAGCCGCGCCGTTCGCAGAGCCTGTGCCCTTACCGGTAACGACGACCGATAGCGTATTGGTAACCTCCTCAACGGAGCGTGTCGCGGTCTCGAGCTTTTCGACACCGACCAGGTTCTGCTCGGCTTGCTCTTGAATAGATATAAATAGATCGGATAGCTCCATACTCTTTTCGGTGAGCTTGCCGGTACCGTCTTCAATATTATTCATCGTCTCTTTTAGCTCGACCATGATGTCATTGACCTTTCTGGCACCGTCGGAGGCTTCTTTGGTCTGCTCAGAGACGGTCTCAATAAGGACGCTCGACTCTTGAAGTGTTTCATTAACGCCGCGCGCCATCTCGGCCTGTGCGGTAATCGTCTCTGTGGATTGATGAGCGAGGTTCTTCAGGTTCTCAGCCGCCTTCTCTATTCGGTCTATCTCTATTGTCTGCTTATCTATCTGTAAGGATATGGCCTTACTCTCAGCGTCGGCTACCTGAATCGTCTCGGTAACATCTGCGAGGAGCTTTCCGGCCTCGGTAGCGTCGACGCTGACACTTCCTATCGCCTCAATCGTCGGCCTGATTATCTCCCTTGAACTAACGAGCAGACCCTCGACCTCTTCGGCAAGTTCCTGAACCCTGGCACTCATCGCCTCGAAGCCATATGACTTACCGGTATCGTCGCGGATATCCTCGACCTTAAGTGACATATTAAGGGCGAGTATCTTAATGTTCTCGGTAATCTTGGCGAGCGATTCGGTTATCTCTCCAACACCCTCGGAAGATACCTTAATCTCCTGAAGCTCTTTTGTAATAACACCCATTCGTTCTTCACCCTGACGCGCCCTATCGGTCGCGACATCGGCGGCTTCGTTGGAGCTTACGGCCTTACCCTTAATATCTTCATTGGCCGTAACGATAATCTTAAGAGCCGCGACCATAGAGTCTATAGCACCCTCCTGATCTTTGATGTTCTCCTCGACTACACCCATCTCGGTAATAAACTTTCCGATATCCTCGCGCGCCTCTTCGGATTGCTGTGAGACAGACATCATACCCATGGCTATCTCGGCGGCCGTCCTCTCGACGAACTGCTTTAGGAAGTCGGCAAATACGAGCGATATCTCGGATTGTTTATCAACACTCAAAGAAATACTTCCTTGAATAATATTTATTATCATATCCTCAAGATCTTGTATGGCCGTGGCAACGACCTTCGTCTGCATACGTGCGCCCTCGCCTATCTCTCCGGTAACGCCGGCCATATCCTGGGAGTTTAGAGCCAAGTCGTCGTTGACCTTCATAATAGGCTTCTCAATAACACCGGAGAGAACTATGGCGGCAACTATTAGTCCGCTAAAAGCTAAGACAAAAAGGATTATAGTCATAATTAATGCCATATTCTTCGACTTCTCGGTCTTAACAAAGTCCTCGCTCATCTTATTGACGGCGTAAGAACTAATACCCTCGAGCATACTTCTCAAGTCGTTCAACCTCTGCTCGGCATCTTCATACGACGGGTTCTCCGCAACGAAGACCTTCAGGTAATTATCACCCGTATCATTAATAAGATCTCGCATACCTTTATCTGACTCTCTGGTGAGGGTTGCAAAGACGGCACCGAGGGCCCTATTAAAAGTATCGTTCTTTTCTCCCAAGACCTCTACCTCTCTGGCTATCTCTTCGGCATCGGTCATATTAAGTATCTTAGCAATTTCAGGAGCAACACCCTCAACCTCCCTCTGTAGGTTCTGGAGAGTTATTAGCTGCGGCAATGTTGTCTGATTAGTTTCAAGGACCGGGTGCCAAATACTCATTATTATCATATAGGTGGCAACACCCATGATGACAGCACCGACGGTAGAGAAGTAAAATATCTTCGTCAGCCTGTTGACGTTGAGCTTAAAGATACTTCCTATCTTTGCTCCTATCGATCTCTTCTCTCCTGATAATTTTTTCATTACGTATGCTCCTATAAGGTGTTTTTTGAACTTATTAATTAAGGCCCTTTGCTTAAGTAAGGGCCTCTGCCCGTTTATCAAGATAATCTTCGGCGCGATCAGCCGTCATACTTCTCCGGCAACGCCCGAAGTTAGTGCCGTTTGCTATATATAAAGCCTCATCTTAAAAATAATTTAGTTATGCGCCTCTAATTCAAATCTTCTAATTCTATCATCGGCATGTTCTAAGAACTTCTTCAGATCTAATACCGTTATGACCCGCTCGGAATCACCTCTGCCCTCTCTTATAAAACCCTTTGAGTAGCCTGCATCAGCATCCTGAGAGTGCTTAAGTTCACTCGGATCTACCATCTCCATGCCTATGGTTGCGGTTATCGTCATTGCGATGGGGTTCTCCATATCGTAATCCTTACATACAAGCAAGAGCTTATCGCCGGAAAAAGCACGGCCGTTGCCGTTACCTATATCGAGCAAAAAACCACCATCAAGGACCGATATCATATTGCTCTCATAACTCATAAGACCCCTTAAGGCCCCACCGCGGTTGTAAAAGACCGTCTTCATACTCTCGGAGGAGTCTATTACCTCCTTGACCTCAGAGGTCGGAAGTGCGAAGTATCTGTCTTGTATCGTAAATGTGATTATCTTTATCTTCTTCATATGACTGCCTTAATACTCACGTATATAATTGCCACACCAACCACTGCCTTAGTTCTAACGACGATTGCACAAGAGTACGCTCTTTAATCTCATCTAAATAACACCTGCCCATAAATCATCGTCATACTCCATAAACCCCTACTGCCTCCTTAGCCCCCTATAACACCCTTTATCTTTTCTATAAGCTCGCCCGGAGTTATTGGTTTTGTCTGGTAGAACTTTACGTTTCTAAGTGCTCCTGCGCGCTCCTTCTGCTCGTCTTCGAGGCTATCCTGAGTAAGAGAGCTTAGAAACGCCACCGGTACGTTTACCCCTGCCTGCTGAATCGCCGTGGCAACGCCTATACCGTCGGTCGTATCATTATCAAGGACGATATCGAGGAGTATAAATTCAAAGCCCCCGCTCTTGGCATTTTCTATTGCATCTGCCGCCTTGCCTACGACCGTTACATCAAAGTCCTTCTTCAACGCAAAGTTAAGGATGTTCTGCATAGACTTCTGATCATCAAGTGCCAGTACCTTCTTCTTCTCAGACATGTCGATCTCCTTTTTTTATTAATAATATAAATATACCTTACGCCGCCTGTAGGCTCGGAATATTAAGTATGAATATAACCTCGCCATCTACGAACGACGCACTCGAAAAGTATCTCGTCTCGGAAAATCTATCAAGTGGCTTAACGGTAAGGGGTTGACGCCCTACGGCCGCATCGACGACAAGGGCAATCTTATGACCGCCGCCGACCTTAAGTAGTACTACACACCGTTTCGTACTCTTTGACTCAAGGCCGAATAGTGTCGAAAAATTAACGAGCGGGAGTATCTCTCCCTCCTCGGCCAAGTAAAGAGACGGTCTGTTCTTATCGAGAAAAGAACCTTCTTCAAGCTCCGCCTGAGTCATATTCATTATACGATCCACGGAGCCTGCCGGAACTGCTATCTTATTACCGCTTTGCTCTAAGACCATGCCCCTTATTATGGCAAGTGTCAGCGGCAACTGCAGTCTTATTACCGTACCAACGCCTTCTTTTGTATCTATAGAGACACTGCCTTGCAACGCCCCTATTGCGTTCTTTACGACATCCATTCCAACGCCACGCCCGGAGACCTTATCGGCCGCTTCCTTAGTGGAAAACCCGGGAGCAAAAATATAGTCGAGTATCTTCTTATCGGTAGCCGCTTCAAGCTCTTCATGGTCGGCCAACTCCATCGCAATGACACGCTTCTTTATCTTCTCTACAGACATTCCACGCCCGTTATCCGATACCTCTATTACAACTTGGCCACCCTCCTGATAGGCATTGAGCCTGATGACGGCCTTGGTCTTACCAAGTGCGGCGCGCTCCTCCACCGTCTCCACACCGTGGCTCGCCGCATTTCTAACCATATGCAGGAGCGGCTCGCTTAACTTATCGGCTATCATCTTATCAAGCTTAACGCTCTCGCCCGATATCTCTATGCCGATTGCCTTTTCAAGCTCCTCGGATAGATCCCTCACGACCTTTCTGAAACGGCCGAATAACTCACCGACAGGAACCATACGCAATTGGAGTGTAGCCGACTGAAGAAGCTCTAAATCTTTATCATCTATACCACGTATACCACCGACTGTGGTTATTAGGGATTCAAGGTCATCTGTGCGCACCTTGAGTGTTGATACGGGTTGATTCGAAACGGCCTTCTTCTTTACCTGTTGAAGGGGCCTCTTTGCCTCTCTCTCAACACCTTCGCTTGCACTTGGAGGAACAAAGGGCAGAGGGCTCTTAGCCTCGGTAACCTCTACCTTTGGGACTACGGAAACCTCTACGGGTGTACTGGGCATCAGCGCAGGTGCTACGGCCGTATCTATCTTCATAAAGAGCGGCTCTGCCTCTGGCTCATGGTCGGCTTCGGCCTTTGCTTCAGGCTTTGCTTCAGGCACTACAGCCTCAACCACGCTCTCAGGCTCGGAGGTTCTTTCGAGCTCTTCCTTCTTATCCTCTATAAAGGGCTTAAAGAGGGACTTAACTACAGCCCCGCGCATCTTAAGCTCTCTTGATACCTCGGCCTCGCCTGCGTGAGAGAGTAGATCTCGCATGGCTGTAATCGAAAGCCTTATCTCTTCATTATCATCAAATGCCCATTGGTTTAGATCCCAAAGACGCTGTAGTACGCGAGCCAATTGCCCGATATCGAGCTTTTCATATTCAAGAAGGCTCACTAAAGAATCCACATTCTTAGAGGCCGTTATGACGACTATCTCCTCACGCGAAGCACCGCTTATTCTACGAGACTCTTCTGTGTCGATAGGGGTAGTAGTGTCTACCGAAACAATAGGCGAAGCAGACGGCGAAGAAGTTGGTGAAGCAATCGGTGCCTCCGCCCCCGCGGAGACCTCGGTCGACATAAGGTCGTCTCCGTCGAGTATGGCAAACTCCTTCTTAACGGCAGGTATCATCATCATATAACCCTGCTTGAGCTTCTTCATATCGTCAGCTTCAAGGGCAAGTGGGCCTGCCAACAATAACTGCATCTCCTCTAAAGGAACTATTATATTTACGGCCTCGTCGCCAAAGGCCCACGTCACCGTCTCTTCAAACTTAACGAGGAGCTTCTTTATCTTATCTTTTTGAGGCTCAGGAGCCTCTATCAACCCGTGCAGACTCTTTAACTGCTCGGTTACGGTTAGCTTTATCACATCACTCTGATCCATCTCAGAGTGATTCTTATTTTCAATTTCAGGAAGGTTGTCAGGCTTCTTTTCAGGAATATTAGCCGTAGGCAGTTGAGGCGGCGGCACTACTTCGGCTGGCGAAGCAACCGGTACTTGAGGCGCATCATCTTCAAAAGAAATCTCATCGACTACAGGGGCAGAGACTTCTCCCTCGAAAGAAATCTCATCGACTACGGAGGCTGGCACTTCGACCGGTGCCGAGGGCACTTCTGATTGTGCCGGAGGTACTGTTGGTTGCACCACTTCGGTTGGCGAAGCAACCGGTAGCGCAGGCGCATCGTCTTCAAAAGAAAAATCATCGATTACAGGAGCAGGTGTCATGGGTGTCTCTGCTAATACCGGAGGCGCTTCCACTGCCTGAGGAGGTACGGGTGGCAGAACCAGCGGAGGCTCAGCCTTTACTTCTTGAGCCACGCCATCGCCAATAGGGGCATTGCCCGTGGGGCCACTGCCTGTAGAGCCGCCGCTCGTAAGGCCACTACCTTTAAGCTTAAGGGCAGTGCGTATGCGCTCAAGGGA
>DAOVKH010000211.1 GCA_030631875.1 Deltaproteobacteria bacterium
CAGGGCTTAAGTCGAGCCAGATTAAGGCCTTGGAGCGCATATACAGAAGGCGCTTGGGCAAGGACGAACTGATAGGGCGTGAACTTGCCCGTTACATGGCGAGCCTTTCACGAGATATAGGCCGCCAGATTGGCGTACTGATAGATAGAGCGGGGCGAGTAGTCTCGGTTATACTTGGAGACGAGAGAGAGATCGTCATCCCCATACTTGCCGATTATCCGCTCGGCCGCAGGGCACTTAGGGGTATCAGATGCATCCACACACACCTCAAGGACGAACCCTTAAGCAAAGACGACCTTACTGACTTGGCCCTTCTGCGCTTAGACGCGATGGTCGCCATTGGAGTAAACGAAGACGCAACGCCCTCTACTATATATACGGCTCACCTGCGCCCGCTTGCCCCGCCTGAAACTAATGGCGATACGGAAGGCGAGCTATACGAAGTCCTCGCGCCGGAGCCGATGAGTACGCTTGAGAAGAACGCAATAGACTTTAAAGAATTCATCACAGCGCTCGAAGGCGAGCTTGGGCGCATAACGACCACCTCCACAGACGACAAACGGGAGAGAGCCATCCTCGTAAGCGTGGCCTTAAAATCTTCGAGCGAGCAAGCTCGCTCGCTCAAGGAACTTGAGGCTCTTGCCGTAACGAGCGATATTGTCGTCCTTACGAGCCTCTCGCAGAGGCCAAAGAAGCTCAATCCAAAGTACCTGATGGGCACGGGAAAGATAAAAGAGCTCGTAATAGAAGCCCTGCAGAGGCGTGCGACCCTTATAGTCTTTAATCAGGAATTATCCCCCACACAGCTTCGCGAATTAGGTAATATAACGGAGCTTAAGGTAATAGACCGCACCCAACTCATACTTGATATATTCGCAAAGCGGGCGTTATCAAAGGACGGACGCGTGCAGGTGGAGTTGGCGCAACTCAAGTACTTGTTGCCGAAACTTAGCGGAAAGGGTACGACCATGTCGAGGCTCATGGGCGGTATTGGCGGCAGAGGGCCCGGAGAAACAAAACTTGAGATAGACCGTCGGCGCGTTACCGAGCGCATAAGCAGGCTCGAAAAAGAATTAAAACATATAAGCAAAGGCCGCACCGAGCGAAGGCGACGACGAGCCGAGAGCGGCGTACCTATAATATCGATAGTCGGCTATACGAATGCCGGTAAGAGCACGCTCCTGAATGCTCTAACGCAAAGCACGACACTTGCCGAAGACAAGCTCTTCGCGACACTCGATACGGCAACACGTAGGCTTCGCTTCCCTCGCGAACGAGATGCCGTCATAACCGACACCGTTGGCTTCATAAAGAACCTGCCGAAGGATCTGATGAAGGCATTCTCGGCAACACTCGAAGAGATGCAGGACGCGGACTTGCTGATACACTTAGTGGACGTAAGCGACCCTGACTTTGAAGATCACTTGGAGACGGTAGATAAGATACTTAAAGAGATAGGGCTCTCCGACATAGAATGCCTGCTCGTATTCAACAAGGCCGATCGTTTGGAGGGCGAACTCGCCGAAAACCTCGCCACGAGGCATCACGCCCTTAGCGTATCGGCAACAGAGAGAGCTACGCTTAAGGCACTGCTCAAGATACTTGGAGATAAACTGTGGCCGAATGAAGATGAAGAAGAGTGGAGTTCTTAGCCTTCCTCAACACCGTGTTTTTCAAAGACAAGGAGCTTATAGTAGCGACCAAGTATCTCCTTTGGCAGTTTTTCGAGGAGGGTTATAAACCCCTCCAATGTCGGAATCGTATGCTTCCCTTCATTGGTATATAGATCGCAATCCTTCTTAAACTCGCAGAAGAAGACCGACTCATCGACGAGTAAGGTGACATCCGCCACTTCACCATCCATTAGCAGACGATACATATCCATCTGAAGCTCCCCTGCTATACGCTCCAGAGATTTTTGCGTGAAATTCCTCTTGCCGTTTTCGAGCTGGTTTATATAGCCCTGCGAAAGCCCACTTCTGTTAGCAAGTGCTTCCTGGGTAAGCCCGGCCGAAAGCCGAAATTTCCTAATATTCTCTCCAACGATGTTTTTGCTCTTCATAAGATGATGCTCTAAGTATAATCATATCCAAGGAGGAGTCATGCTAAATTGAAGATAATTAAAGTCTCTTTTCTATAGACATCTACCAAACCCCACGTTACAGGTGTAAAAATATTCTACACCATATATCCATTAAGAACAATTACGTCCTGTAATATTAACTATAACGGAATCACAAGGTGCTATTAATTCTCTTGACACACACAATATGTAGTGTTATATTTATTATATATTGTAGCTTTGTTACAGAAGAGTCTCCAAGCCTGAACGCACTATAATAACTCTTCAATATACAAATATAATTACCCGGAGGCTATGACTGTGGCAAATAAGACCCGTAAAAAAGTACTTGTAGTGGATTCAGACGCCGATATGGCGGCAATGATTGACAGGTGTCTGAAAGAAGAAGGCTTTGAAATAGACCATACCTTCAACGGTCATAACGCATTTGAAAAGACTCAAGAGTCCGACTATGATCTGATACTTGCCGATATAGATATCAACTATACCGAGGGTATAAGTCTGTACAGTAAGATCAAGAAGGCATCTCCCGAGACCTTCGACAA
>DAOVKH010000183.1 GCA_030631875.1 Deltaproteobacteria bacterium
TATGACAGAGAGTGAGATAAAGAGTAAGCTCGTATATGATATGAGGGAGGCCGTTAAATTACGCATGATAAGCGACGTTCCACTTGGCGCGTTCCTAAGCGGTGGTGTGGACTCAAGCGCTGTAGTCGCCTTAATGGCAGAGGCGTCGAATAACCCCATAAAGACCTTTGCCATAGGCTTTAAGGACGCGGCCTACAACGAACTCTCATACGCAAAAATTATCGCCGAAAGGTTCAAGACCGACCATACGGAGTTCATAATAGAACCAAATGCTCTGGAGATACTCCCAAAGCTCGTATGGCACTACGGCGAACCATTCGCCGACTCCTCTGCCATACCGACCTACTACGTATCACAGCTTGCGAGAGACAAAGTAACGGTAGCACTCAACGGCGATGGCGGAGATGAATCCTTTGCAGGGTATGAGCGCTACATGGCAAATGAACTCTCCGATAGGATTACACGGTTTTTACCGAAACCTTTGGCACGCCTTATGTTAATGATCGCCATGAAGCTACCGCACGGCACTTCACCAAAGAACACCCTCTGGCGCGCGAAGCGGTTTCTGCAGGGTTCTCTCAAAACCCCTGAGATGAGAAACGCCGACTGGATGGGGCACTTTTCGCCTGAAATAAAACGCGAACTCTACACCAGCGACCTTCTGGATAAGCTCAGCGAGTCTTTACCGTATGACGCTTACTTAAAGAGATTCTCTGAGACCGATGCCGTAAGCTCTCTCGACAAGCTCCTTTATAACGACATTAACTCATACTTGCCCGAGGACCTGCTCGTCAAGGTAGACGTTGCGTCGATGGCAAGCTCCCTTGAAGCACGCTCCCCTTTCCTTGATCACAAATTTATGGAATTTGCCGCCACCATACCGAGTAGCCTTAAGCTCAAAGGCCGCACGACAAAGTACATACTGAAAGAAGCCCTTCGCGGGATACTCCCCGACAATATACTCTTTAGACCCAAGATGGGCTTTGCCGTACCAATAGACCGCTGGTTCAAGAATGAACTAAAAGAGATGGCCTATGATACACTACTTAGCACCAAGGCCATAGAACGTGGTTACTTTAAAGCCGCTTCCATAGAGCGCATCTTGAACGAACACGTAACAGGTAAGTGGAACTGGCACCACCAGATATATAACCTCTTGATGCTCGAACTTTGGCACAGGGAATTTATAGATTAAGGAGATACCTTACATGAAGATACTTGTAACAGGCGGGGCGGGCTTTATCGGCTCAAATGTCGTAGACATTTTTATAAGTAATGGACACGAGGTTCTGGTAATCGACGACCTGTCCACAGGTAAACGCGAAAACCTGAACCCAAAGGCAAAGTTCTTTGAGTGCGACATAAGAGACACTCTGGCGCGTGAGATAATACTCAAAGAACGTCCCGACATAATAGACCACCACGCCGCGCAGATGTCTGTACCGGCATCGGTCGAAGACCCAATCTTTGACGCCGACGTTAACATTAAAGGGCTTATAAATATACTTGAAGCGGCAAAGGACGCACGGGTCAAGAAGATAATCTTCATCTCCTCCGGAGGTGCCATATACGGCGAGGCTACTAAGTATCCGACGAGCGAGAGTTACCGTCCACAACCCATGTCTCCCTACGCCATAACAAAGTACTCGGCCGAGCTATACCTCGCCTTCTACAATGCGCAGTACGGCCTCGACTATACGGTCTTGCGTTACGCAAATGTATACGGCCCGCGTCAAATTCCTCACGGCGAGGCCGCGGTCGTAGCGATATTTATGAATAATCTACTATCGGGTAAACCGTCCAACCTCTTTCACTTCAATGACGAGCCGCGCGGCATGACACGTGACTACTGCTTTGTAGGCGATATCGCAAGGGCGAATCTGTTGGCTCTAACACTTGGCAGTAATACGGCATTTAATATAGGCACAGGTAAGGGCACTCACACAGGCGAACTCTTTAGCACAATATACAATGCGGCAAGCTCTGCCTCTCCCGCACTCGACACTTCTTTAGGGATTCCCGTGCCGGGGCCAGCGCGCGACGGCGACATAAAAAGAAGTTGCCTCACGGTTGACTTGGCCAAGCAAGAGCTTGATTGGAAGGCCGACATAACGCTCGAAGAAGGTATAAAGAGAACACTTCAATGGAAGATGGAGAGATAACAAATGCCGGTTGACGTAGGCCTTGAAAAAGATGGGATGATATACCAACGCGCTCAATACGCAAAGGGCGGTATAGGGCGCAGGTACTGGGACTACCGCGACGAGACGATCTTGAAGCACGTGCCGAAGGGCACGGGCACGCTCGTAGAGGTTGGGTGCGGTGAAGGGCTCCTCACTGAAAAGGCGATGAAGCGCTTCCCTGATAAAGATGTATCGGCCATAGAGCCAAACCCTGAGAATGTCGAGATATGTAAGAGCTTTGGTATTAATGTTACGGAGGGAAGCGTCTACAAACTTCCATTCAAAGACGACTCCATAGACTGCGTACTCTTCATAGAGGTCGTCGAACACTTAGACGACCCGGAGCTGGCACTAAAGGAATTAAGCCGTATCGTAAAGCCCGGCGGAAGGCTCATAATGTTATTCCCCAATGACGGTGCCGTTAAATTAGCGCGTATAATCTTGCTTAAATTTAAAGAGGCATACTACAATGCCGGACACGTACGCCAGTGGACCCCGCGCGCCGCGCGCGATATATTTAAGAGAAATGGCCTCACCGTCAAGAATACGAAAAATATGCCCTTTGGCATTTGGCCGATAAGCGTACACCACCTTATCGTCGGAGAAAAATGAAAGAGCTTAGAGTCTGCATAGTCTGCCCGCTATACTATCCGGGCATAGGCGGCATTTCACGTCAAGCCGTCTACCTGACCGAAGCCCTCCATAAAGAAGGTGTTAAGGGCTTTGTGATAACGAGAGCCCTTAAAGAATTAGCCCCGATTGCCTCGGATGTAGAACTCGTTAAGATATGGTCTTACGGGTCGCACATCTACAAACGCATACAGACGGCGACGATATCAAACCTCCTAACCTCCATTACCTTCTCTTTGAACCTTTCGTGGAGGCTCTTTAGAAGAAGACGCGACTATGATATCGTACACTTTCACGGTGCGAGCATTCCGCTCTTGACGAGTGCCTTACTCCTAAAGCTAATGGGTAAGAAGATAGTAGCAAAGGTCTCCTCGTCCGGCCTTGGAATAGAGGCAGGCTCATTTAAAGGACGCTACTCCATATTGGGTAAGATATTTATATCCATACTTAAGAGAGTAGACGCCTTCGTCGCCATAAGCTCTACCATAGAGAGCGCCCTAATAAGCGAAGGCTACCCACAGGGACGGATACACAGGATATCTAACTTTGTAGATATGACGATCTTTAGAGACAGAAAAGACAGCACGGATAGGAGCCTTGGAAGTTCTAAGAAAAATACTGAAGAAAAGACCGTCGTATTCTCAGGCGCACTAATAGATACAAAGGGTGTTGACGTACTCTTAAAGGCGTGGCAGAAGGTAAGCGAAAGTTTTTCAGAGGCGCGCCTTAGCA
>DAOVKH010000081.1 GCA_030631875.1 Deltaproteobacteria bacterium
CGCGTCTTTATAAGCTCTTCTAAGTCCTTATCATCGAGCCTTATATTAGCCCTTGCCTCGGCCACCTCATCCATCGACATATATACCCAGCCATCGGGCTTTACGATTTCAAAACCTACGGTGGGGCTATTGAAGTTATTGTCACCTGCCAGAGCGACCTCTGCAACTACTGGCGATAATACAAAAGAAAGGACAAGTGCGACGAGAACTATTAATTTCTTCATCAAAAGTACCTCCGTTTTAGGTTAAACGTATATATGCACTATTCTAAAGACAAAAACAACAAAAGAACATCTTTAACTTTTAAGACTATTCGATTAACCCTTCGACAGGCTCAGGGCGAACGGTTTGATTTGGTGAGCGTAACAAACCATACGAGCTTTTATCACGCCGCACGAACCAACAGCGGCAAAGAGAAGTCTTCGTAATCAAGGGGTCAACAGACCCGTAGCACGCAAAAAATTAAGAGTGAGTCGCACTTTTATGTGCGTCGAACGATTGATTTTGAAGCGTAACGCAGAGTACGGAGACTTATCGCGACGCAAATGAAGAAGACGCTACTGCGTTTTCTTCATAACCCGCAAGAACAACTCCTCCATCTGCTTACTACCAACGGTAGAAGGCGCTTCGCTCAACTGGCAGTAGGCCTTCTGCGTCTTAGGGAAGGCTATGACGTCGCGTATGGACTCGCTTCCCGTCATGACGGCTATCAGACGGTCAAGTCCGAATGCTATGCCACCGTGAGGAGGTGTGCCGTAACTCAAGGCATCAAGGAGAAAGCCGAACCTCTCCCCAGCCTCTTCGTCGCTTATACCGAGCTTTCCAAATATCTTCTCCTGAAGGTCCTTGGTGTGTATCCTAATCGAACCGCCGCCTATCTCCACGCCATTTAGAACGAGGTCATAGGCCTTGGAGCGCACGTCTCCGGGTGAAGTGTCGAGTTTATCCATATCCTCATCTAACGGAGCTGTGAATGGGTGGTGAACGGCTGTGTGGCGTTTCTCGCCGTGGTCATATTCCAATAGCGGAAAGTCCGTAACCCATACGAAGTTAAAGCCGTCTTCTTTAATTAATTCAAGGCGTTTTGCAAGCTCAAGGCGCACCCTGCCGAGGACGGTATTGGCTACCATCACAGTATCTGCGCCAAAGAGGAGCAGGTCGCCCTCTTCGGCCTCTAAAGCCTTGTTTATAGAAGATTTTTCGTCGTCTGTCAGGAATTTAGCTATTGGAGACTGCCAACCATCGGCCGTAATCTTTACCCACGCAAGGCCCTTTGCGCCGTATGTAGAGGCCAGCTCCGTCAGGCCATCGATATCTTTACGAGAGAATGTCGCACACCCCTTGGCATTGATGGCCTTTACGAGCCCGCCTGCCTCTACTGCACCTGAGAAGACCTTAAAGCCGCACCCCCTCAGGAGGTCGGTCAGATCCGTTAATTCAAGGCCAAACCTCGTATCGGGCGTATCGAGGCCAAAGCGATCCATGGCTTCTTTGTATGTCATACGACTGAAAGCACCACCATCTGCAACGTCGACAGAGAGTGCCTCCTTGAATAGATGCACGATGAGGCCCTCCATCATCTCCATTACATCCTCGGAGTCTACGAAGCTCATCTCTGCGTCGATTTGAGTGAACTCGGGCTGACGGTCGGCACGAAGGTCTTCGTCCCTGAAGCACCGTGTTATCTGAAAGTAGCGGTCAAAGCCTGAGACCATGAGTATCTGCTTAAATATCTGCGGCGACTGCGGCAGGGCGTAGAAGTGCCCCGGGTTGAGCCTCGACGGAACAAGGTAATCGCGCGCGCCTTCGGGCGTGCTCTTTGTAAGTATAGGCGTCTCTATCTCAAGGAAACCATTGTCAGATAAATAATCGCGCGTAGCCTTGGCGACATTATGCCTTAATATAAAGTTCTTCTGCAATTTCGGTCGCCTTAAGTCCAAGTACCTGTGCTTTAGGCGTATATCCTCGCCGGCATCCGTGTCGTCCTCTATAGGCATGGGTGGTACGTCCGAGACGCTCAAGACCTTAAGCTCTGTGGCCATCACCTCTATCTCGCCTGTAGGAATATCCCTATTGACCGTACCGTCGGGCCTTGCCCTAACGAGCCCCTTTACGGCTATAACGAACTCGCTCCTTAAGGAGTGCGCACGCTCGTGTATCTCTTTAGCATCTTCAGGGTTGAAGACGATCTGAACTACACCGCTTCTGTCCCTAAGGTCTACAAATATAAGCCCACCGTGGTCTCGACGCTTTTGAACCCACCCCATGAGCGTAACTTGAGCATCTATATCACCGCTATTTGGTACGCCGCAGTACGACGACCTTCTCCAATTTCCTAAGCTTTCCAAATACTTACCTCCGCATGATTAGTATATACAATAAAACCGAATAGAATACCTCCGACTGCCCAGAGACTCTTTCATGGCAATCCAACTTTTATACCACAAAGCCGAAGGCTTTTCAATTTATTACGTTAATCCGAAAATATATGAATCTTTATTAAAAGTTTGTAATTTTTACCTTGACAAGAACCCCCTCTCATTGGCTATAATGCATAGATTCGCTAACACATATTTTTGTGAAAATGAAAACCAATAGAAGGAGGCAGATACATGAAGAAAAGAGTATTATCGATACTCTTGTTCGCTGGTTTCGCATTAGGCGCGATTTTTATCACGCCAAGCTTCGCCGAGTATGGCGACATAGTGCTTAACTCAAAGTCAGAGAGTATGAAGGATGCCGGAGTCAAGCCGGTACTATTTCCACACTGGTTCCACAGAATTAGATTTAAATGCAAGGTATGTCACGAGGACATATTCGTGCTGAAAAAAGGCGCTAACGACATAACGATGGGTGCTATCATGGGCGGAGACTTCTGCGGAAAGTGCCATAACGGCCTTATCGCATGGGAGCCTCTTTACTGCGACAGGTGCCACTCATATGAAGGCAACTAATTTAGTTTTTTCCTATAGAAAGGGGGAGGTTCTTAATGAAAGGGCTCTTTAAATACAGACCATATATTAAGATTAGCGCCGTATTCTTCGTCGCAGTCTTTATAGCATACGCCTCACTGGCTACATCGAGTGACGCGGCTTCTAAGAAGAAGGTTTCACAGATAATAGATCCAAGCAATCCCAATAGCGTTCTCTACCTCGACACCGCAGGTAATGTCGCCGGTACCGGAGACGCCAAGAAGCCTGTGAGCGAGGCCTACAAGGCCGGACGTTCCTGGCACCCGAAGGCACTGTCGGCATCGAGCCTTCCGAAGGATAGATACGGACTCATCGATTGGGTCAAGCTCGTAGATGAAAACATCATAGCACCGAGGCCGTCGCTCGACCCTGACGCAACGGACAACCCTCCGCTTGATATGGACGTAATCATCGAGACAAAGGGTTACTTCGTCGATGACGTAAAGTACCCTCACTCGACTCACACTTACTGGTTCGATTGTACGGCATGTCACCCCGGCATATTCACACCTGCCAGAGGTTCGAACAACATGACCATGGTCGGAATATCCAGAGGTGAGTGGTGCGGAAGATGTCACGGCAAGGTAGCGTTCCCGCTTACCGATTGCGCCAAGTGCCATAGCGTAAAGAAGACTAAGAAATAAACGACGTGATATCACTTCGCTATATAACAGCAGTCGTATCGTTGCTACTTATAGCGGCATTCACAGCCTCGTATCCAAATATCGTCGATGGTGCTGAAACAAGCACTATCGGCGATATTGTTTTTTCAGACAAGTTGGATAGCATGAAGGAAGTAGGTGTCGGGCCGGTGGTCTTCCCGCACACAATCCACACCGAGGCCTTTGAATGCGCCGACTGTCACCCTAAGATATTCAAGGACGAGATAGGCGCAAACAATATATCGATGAAGCAGAACATGGAGGGCGAATCCTGCGGCTCTATGAACTGCCACTGCGGTATGTTAGATTGCTACGACTCGGAGCGCACATTCCCGTTATACCTATGCGCGAATTGCCACACCGAGGTTGAAGGTACGGAGTAACTCTATACAATATAAACCAGAAAAGGGAGAGGCTCTTAGCCTCTCCCTTTTTTATTGTCAATTAGTAACCTCTTTAGAGCAATGAGGCCGCGGCCTCGTCGATTAGATATATAAGATGCCCTTTAGGCTCTATCAGCGAAGCTGGCAACCTCTCATCCCTCCCCTTCAATACATCCCTAAGCGCCTCGGCTTTACTCTCGCCTGAGACGAGCACTACGATATTCTTAGCGTTATTTATTAAGGGCAAGGTCATTGAGACCCTCTTGTTGGTATCTTTTGGGCCGTCATCTACACCTACGACGAGCTTATCTCGCTCATGCAGGGCAGGACTTCCGGGGAATATGGATAACGTATGTCCGTCTGTGCCAAGCCCCAACAATACGAGATCAAGTACAGGAGACTCGTCGCCGAGGCTCTTAAAGACCCCTTTAATCTTTTTTTCGTATAACTCGGCCGATTCCTTAGGCGGCAGTTCTTCTTCTATGGCGTGGATATTCTCTGCCGGTATATCGATATTCATGAGAAGATTCTCCGAGACCATGCGATAATTACTCTCACCACTATCACGTGCGACCAGACGTTCGTCGCCAAAGAATATTACGGTATCCTTCCACGCAATATCCTCGCGATACGGCGCGCTGGCGAGCATTGAATAAAGAACCTTAGGCGTAGAGCCTCCGCTCAGGGCTACGGTAAAGGGACGACGGCATCCGCCGTTACGACCACCATCACGTTCTTTCGATAGGTACTCGAATAGGCGCGCGGCCTCCTTCGAAAGCTCTTCTATATCCTTATATACTCTGATATCCATATTACTTTCCCAGGACCTTCTTAGCGTACTCAACGGCACCTATGACGACCACCTTGGAGTTGGTAATCAAATATACGGGCATCGTAAGTAGCATCTCTTTAAATCTACCCTTATCGCTAAAGGCCGTTAAGAACTCCGGCCTGTCTATAAGGTCGATTATCTTAGGCGCTATGCCGCCGCCAATATAGACCCCGCCCCTAGCCAACCCCTTTAGAGCCAAGTTCCCGGCCTCACGCGCAAGAACCTCCACGAAGATATCCAATGCCCGCTTGCACGTATCATTACCATCCCCATTAAGAGCTTCCTCCGTTATCTTAGCGGCAGTCACTAAATCGGTCGCACTGCCAGAGCCTCTAAGAAAATCATATATATCGACGATACCGCCACCTGAGACGACTCGCTCGTAGCTTACGTGTCCGTAGCGCGCGTTCAAGAATTCGTATAACCTGAACTCTTCTTTTGTCGAAGGGGCGAAGTCAACGTGGCCGCCCTCTGAAGGTAATGGGTGGTGAAGGCCGTCGTCGGCCACAAAGACCAACGCCTCGCCAAGCCCTGTGCCCGGAGATATTATGGCACGATTACCGTATTCGTTCTTCGTCCCCTCCTGAAGCATTCTCAAATCACCGTCGCCGAGTACTTTCAGTGCGTATGCAGAGGCGGTCATATCATTTAAAAGCAAAACCTCGCATATATTAAATTCGTCTTTAAGGGTAGCGCCGTCTACAGACCAGCCAAGGTTTGTAAAGTCCGCCCGCCCATTTAATATAGGTGCGGCTACGCCGAAGACGGCAAGCCCTACGGCTTCGTCTTCTTCCAGGAAGTCCGCTATCACGGCTTCTATAGAGGCGTACTCAGCGTTCTCATAGCGACCTTCACGCAGGAGCCGATACGATGAATCGTAGAGTGCCATGAGCGTTTTTGTTCCGCCTACGTCTGCGGCCAATATCAATCTATTGTCATTCATATTTATAGGCATAGGAATTAATCTTCAAGGAAGAGTATCTTTAAGACTTCTTTACTTCGTGGCCACCGAATTCGTTTCTAAGGGCCGCTAAGACCCTCTCGGCGAATGAATTATCGTCACGCGAGCGAAACCTTCGGAAGAGTGCCGCCGTTATTACAGGAAGGCTCACGCTTCGCTCGATTGCCTCATTGACCGTCCAACGCCCCTCACCCGAATCTTCCACATAGGGCTTTAAGGATTCCAAACGATCATCCTTCTCAAAGGCCGACTCCAGAAGCTCAAGTAACCACGACCTGACGACACTCCCCTTATTCCAAAGGGCCGCCACATCGGCGAATTCAATATCCTTGCCGTAGGGTGATGCCTCTATCAGCTCGAAGCCCTCGCCGTAGGCCTCCATCATCCCGTACTCTATCCCGTTATGTACCATCTTTATATAATGGCCGGCACCGGACGCTCCGCAGTACATATAGCCGTCCGTAGGGGCGAGTGTCTTAAATATCGGCTCAAGCACCTCAAAGACTCCTTTGTCGCCTCCGACCATCAGGCAATAGCCGACCGTCAAGCCCCATATGCCGCCACTCGTACCGACATCCATGTACTCAATGCCCGACTTCTTTAACTTCTCCGAGCGCAAGAGGTCGTCCTTATATAAGGTGTTGCCGCCATCGATTATAATATCGCCCTTGGTTAAGTAGCCGCTAACCTCTTCTATCATCGCCTCGGTAACGTCCCCTGAGGGCACCATTAGCCAAACGATGCGCGGGCCTTCGCCATCAGCAAGTAGCTCGACCAAGTCTTCTACGCTCTCACTCCCCTTTGCGCCGAAGCCCTCGGCTTCTTTTACCTTATCGGCAGAACGGTTAAATACGACCACCCCGTGGCCGCCCTCAACAAGACGCCTTGCCATATTCATGCCCATCCGTCCGAGCCCTATTATCCCTAAGCGCATATATTTCTCCTTTAAAAGAGTATATCAGATATTTTTTGTGAGTAACGCTGCGAGTTCTTTAATCGTTGAAGGCACGTCTGCGCCCTTTATATCTATTAGCACAACACGCTTGCCACTCCCGTCTATAGCCGCCAAATCTCCCATTGCCTGCGATAATTCAAGCTCACCGAAGCTATAACGCTTACCCGGTACGGCTATATCCTCCTCATCGCCCGTAATGCTATTCGTTATAATCATAAAGACCCCGCCGCCGCCGCCCTTATGGAGCTGACCGCTTGAGTGCAGGTAGCGCGGGCCGTAACCAAAGTGCGAGGCAATTGCCTTAGAGGTAAAGATTCTCCGCATACATTGAAGCTCCCTCTGAATCCCTCTGTCATAAGGGTTAAGGTAGGCAAGTATCCCTGAATAATCGGCTTCTTCCTTGAATAAGGCCTTAAGTATGGCCTCCACGCCTTCAGCGACCTTAGAGCCAAGGTCAAGCCTCTCGCGTGTCTTTGCTCCAAGGTATATCCCAAAGCCGTCAGCTTCGAGGTACGGAGATGTCGCCCCACGGTCGCCACCTTCTTCTATAGTATCGAGTAGCTCGCGCGTACTTATCTTTGCCGACTCTACATTTGGCTGATCAAAAGGATTTATGCCAAGCACACTACCGACAACGGCCGTAGCAAACTCCCACATAAAGAACTCAGCACCTATTGAGTACTCCGAGTCCAGAGCCAACTCCACGACAGGGTGGCCTGCCGACTTAAGGGCGTCTATATCAGGGCCTCCTATTGGCGAGCCTTTCAGCCCTATGAATACGAATACCCGGTCATTGCCGTAGTTCTTTATATTGGTTAGAGGCTCGTCTACTATAGGC
>DAOVKH010000222.1 GCA_030631875.1 Deltaproteobacteria bacterium
ATAAACAGCCGTGGAGGGCGTGCCGTGGGTTTAAGCGGCAAGGACGGCGGCCTGATAAACGCACGTAAGGTCAAGGCGCGCGGTAATGTTAATATGGGTTGCGCCGGAGAGATAGTATCCATCGATCCTGAGGTTATAGATACGCTCGACCACAGCGATTTTATACCTGTAATATCACCGGTGGGTGGCGATGCGTCTGGCAATAGCTACAACATAAATGCCGATATCGTCGCAGGTGAGATTGCCGTAGCCTTAGGTGCCGAGAAGCTCATACTTTTATCCGACATAAAGGGCGTACAGGATAAAAAGGGCGAGCTACTGAGTAGCTTAACCTTAACGGAAGCTCGTAAACTTATAAAGGATAAGGTGGCAGTTGGCGGCATGATACCGAAGCTCAATTGCTGTATAGATGCCGTTAAGAAGGGTGTAACCTCGGCGCACATTGTAGACGGACGCGTGGAGCACTCGGTACTCTTAGAGGTCTTTACCGACGCGGGAATGGGCACTGTGCTTAAGTCCAGAAGAGCTAAGCGAAGGTCTTAAGAAGAGGCAATATGGCTGTAAGGTCAATAGCGGATGTTATGAAGGAGACGGAGGATAAGCTCTCCGGTGCGGGCATAGAAGAAGCCAAGCGTGAGGCTCTGCTTATGTGTTCGTACCTGTTGGGTGCGGACCCTTCGGCTATAATTGACGCACGCGCCAAACCCTTTGAAGAGGATAAGGCCGAGAAGCTTGAGGGGTGGATTCTAAGACGCTCTAAGCGTGAGCCGCTTCAGTATGTAATCGGAGAGGTCGAGTTTAGAGGGCGCAGTTTTATGGTAGGGCCGGGCGTTTTGATACCACGCCCTGAGACGGAGTTGTTAGTCGACGAAGCATTAAAGATACTCAAGGATTGCAAATCCGACAGACCTCTCTTCCTTGATTTATGCACGGGGAGCGGATGCGTTGCCGTATCTTTGGCAATGGAGTTCCATTCGGCCTGTGTCTTGGCGACGGACGTAAGTGACGAGGCCATAGAGACTACGATAAGAAACGCACTCATCCACGATGTCATAGAGGAGCTTGAGTGCCTGAAGGGCGATATCTTCGAGGCCGTGGAAGAGCACCCCCTGAAGGAGGCCTTTGATATTATTGTGGCGAATCCGCCGTATATAAAATCTGCCGATATAGCAGGTCTTGCAGAGGAGGTCTCGGCCTTTGAACCACACTTGGCTCTGGACGGAGGGCGTGACGGACTTAAAGTTATAAGGAAGATTATAAAGGACGCGCACCTTTACCTGAAGCCCGGAGCGAGCCTCTTAATGGAGATAGGCTTTGACCAAAGTGTTGAGGTGTTGGAGTTATTAGAAAGCTCCGGTGCGTATGAAGATGTAAGGGTTGTTAAAGATTATTCGGGCATCGATAGGATAGTTATAGCCAGGAGGCCTTTGTAATCTACTTTTAAAGGAAGATTAAGATAGGAGTTTTGTATATGAATAACGAAGAGATAATGAAGATGACGGAAGATTACGTCATGAATACATACGGGCGTTTTCCTATGGCATTCGTTAGCGGTAAGGGCGCGCGCTTAACAGACGCAGACGGGCGAGAGTATTTGGACTTTATAGCAGGGCTTGCGGTATGTAACTTAGGGCACTGCCATCCAAAGGTAGTTGCCGCTATAGAAGAGCAGGCTCGAAACCTTCTCCATACGTCGAATCTATTTCACATAGCTCCGCAGGCACGCTTGGCCGAGCTGATAGCCAAGAATTCATTCGCGGGGAAGAGTTTTTTCTGTAACTCAGGTGCCGAGGCCGTCGAGGCGGCGATAAAGTTAGCGCGTAAGTACTTTAGCTCCAAGGGTGAGTCGCACCGTTATCAGATTATTTCAATGGAAAAGAGCTTTCACGGGCGCACTATGGCGGCTATGGCCGCCACGGGACAGAAGAAGGTTCAGGAGGGCTTTGAGCCACTACTCGAAAAGTTCACCTACGTGCCATTCGGCGACTCCGATGCCGTCAAGTCTGCCATCAACGAAAATACGGCGGCTCTCTTAGTTGAGCCCATTCAGGGCGAAGGCGGTGTGAATATGCCTAAGCTGAATTACTTCCAAGAGGTGAGGGAGATATGCAATGAGGCCGGCGTGCTCCTTATAATGGACGAGGTCCAGACCGGTATGGGTAGGACAGGCAAGCTCTTTGGCTACGAACACCACGACATTGAGCCCGATATAATGACACTCGCAAAGGCTCTCGGCTCGGGCGTGGCCGTAGGGGCGATGGTTGCAACCGATGAGGTTGCCGAGGCATTTACCCAGGGCTCTCACGCATCGACCTTTGGCGGAAACTTCTTAGCAATGGCCGCGGCCATCGCAGCTATGG
>DAOVKH010000111.1 GCA_030631875.1 Deltaproteobacteria bacterium
GACGGAGGGATGGATCTATCATTGAGGTCGCTCTTTAAATTCGTAAGTTATTGGAACCCGTCAATACTAACGGACAAGGAAGGCAAGGCCTATATAGAGTTCAGCCTGCCCGATAACCTTACGGGCTGGCGCGTCTTTACTATGGCCGTAGATAAGGCCGATCGCATGGGGCTTGGTCAGGGGAGTTTTAAGACCAACCGTCCGACAGAGCTTCGCCCTGTGCTTCCAAACCAGGTAACAGAGGGCGACAGCTTTAGTGCCGGCTTCTCCGTTATGAACCGCACGGAGAAGGTGCGCACCCTTGAGGTCAAGGTAGAGGCAAAGACACCGTCGGGCAAAACATACAATACAGCCGAGACCATTGAGGCCGAACCCTATAAGCGTTACGTCATATACCTACCGGTCAAGACGAGTGAAGACGGCGAAGTAACGCTTAACGCCACCGCGCGCGACGCCCTTGACGGCGACATGCTCGTAAAGTCCGTTCCGGTCAGGAAGCGCGTATCCTTCGACGTGGCCGCAACCTACGGCACAACGACATCCGACGAGATAACCGAGTCCATTCACTTCCCCTATAATATAAGGACAGACGCCGGGCGCGTGAGCCTCATTGTATCGCCGACGGTCATAGGCAACGTCGAGGGGGCATTTAAGTACATGCGCGACTACCCGTATATGTGTTGGGAGCAAAAACTCACAAAGGGCGTTATGGCTTCCCATTACCAAAACCTAAAGGACTACATGCCAGAGGACTTTACCTGGCCTGAGAGTGAAGACGTCACAAAAGAAACACTCAAGCTGGCCGCCGACCATCAGGCACCGAACGGCGGCATGGTATATTATATAGCTCAGGACAGATACGTAAGCCCCTACCTGAGTGCCTATACTGCTCTGTCATTTAACTGGCTAAGTAGCCGCGGCTATGAGATACCGAAGAAGGTCGAAGAGAGACTCCATAAATATCTCCTAAAGCTCCTTCGCCGCGACGTTATGCCGTCCTTCTACTCAAAGGGTATGGCCTCGACGGTAAGGGCCGTGGCTCTGGCCGCACTCGCTCCGCATAAAAAAATAAATAGGTCAGACCTCGACCGTTACGAAAAACACATAGAAGAGATGAGCCTCTTCGGTAAGGCTCACTTCCTTTTGGCCGCCATAGAGACAGGCTCCACAGATGACCTCCAGAGAAGAGTGGTCGATAAGATAATGGCGCACGCCAACCAAACAGGAGGCAAGTTCATATTCAGCGAAGAGCTCGACTCCGGCTATGACCGCATCCTCGCGACAACGCTTCGCGATAACGGCGCCATACTTAGCGCGCTTCTCTCCTATACAGAGAAGAACGAAAGAAACGCCGAGCATGTGGCAGACGTACCATTCAAGCTCGTACGTACGATAACGCAGACGCGCGGTCAACGCGACCGCTGGGAGAACACGCAAGAAAATATGTTTGCCTTGAACGCCATAATAGATTTCTCAAAGGTCTATGAAAAGGATCGTCCGAATATGACGCTCACAGCATGGTTCGACGTCGAGGGCGTAAAGGTCACAGGTGACGCAGACGGGACAGACGGCATAAGCATTAAGACCGTCGAGAAGATGGGCGAAGGTAAGTTTACAGACCTCCTTGACAGCCCCATAGACTTCGAACGCCCAATTAAAGAAGGAGACCCCGGAACAAAGGCAAAGGTCCGCCTCCATCGTAAGGGCGAAGGGCGCGTCTACTACTCAACGAGGTTATTCTACGCATCGAAGGATCTATCCGGCAAGCCCGTGAATGCCGGCATAGAGGTCTTCCGTGAGTATAGCGTTGAAAGAGACGGCCTGTGGCAGATACTCGACAGGGATATGGAGCTCAAGACAGGAGAGCTCGTAAGGGTTGACCTCTACTTGTCGCTTCCAACGGCCAGGAACTTCGTCGTACTCGACGACCCTATACCGGGCGGCCTTGAGCCCGTTAACAGAGACCTTGCCACAACATCTACGGTGGACTCCGACAAAGGAGCGTTCAAGCACGCCGATACTTCATTCTGGTACCGCTTCGACGACTGGAGGAGTTACGGTTATTCACGGTGGAGCTTCTACCATAAAGAGCTTCGCCACCATGCGGCACGCTTCTACTCGGAGTACCTGCCGGCCGGCAACTACCACCTCTCGTATGTGGCACAGGTCATAGCACCCGGAGAGTTCAGCGTCATGCCGGTGCGCGCCGAAGAGATGTACGACCCTGACGTATACGGCAAAGGTCTTCCCGCCAGATTAACTGTCGCCGAGCCCGAGTAAGCGGACAATGCTCAAGGTATCCTTAAAGAACTTCTTTACCGCGCGTGGTGTAAGGCGCGCGGTAATTATAACATCTTCCGTGGTCTTTATCCTGACGGCAACGTTATCGATAAAGACCTACATTGATATTGAAGCGCCTCCCGAAAGCCTCTTGCCAAAGCACTCGGATATAACCAAACGCCGCATCCTTGATAGGGACGGGCGTCCTATAACCATAACCTACCAAAACAGATGGAACCTTCACGACCAACTGAAGTTGCACGAGATTCCAAGGACGCTTCGCATAGCGGTCGTTACGGCCGAAGACAAACGCTTCTTCGAACACTCCGGTGTCGACCATCTGGCACGCCTTAACGCCATATACCAGAACATACGTTCTCTAAGGGTCGTACGCGGAGCGTCGACCATAACAGAGCAGGTCGTACGCATGATAAGACCCAGACCGCGCACCTTCTACTCAAGGTGGCTCGAGGGCTTTGAGGCCAAAAGGTTAGAGCAGAAGTTTTCAAAGGCCGAGATATTGGAGTTCTACTTAAACCAGGTTCCCTACGCAGCACGGCGGCGAGGTGTCAGGCAGGCCGCGGACTACTACTTCGATAGAGACCTCAATACACTTACCATAAAAGAAACATTGGCCCTGGCCGTACTCGTGCGTGCGCCCGGACGAATGGACTTAAGGAAAAATTCAAAAGGAGTCGCCATAGAGAAAGCCATGTATCGGCTAAAGGAGAGGCTGGTGACGGATGGACTTATTAACGCCCCTTCCGTGGAACGTACCATGAAGACGCCCTTTGAACTTTCTAAGAGTGAACGCATTTTAGAGGCCGCGCACTTCGCACGCCACATATACGAAAGTAACTCTGATACCAAGACGAGTGACTCCTCGCTTCGGACAACGCTCGATGCAGGGTTGCAGCAAAAGGTTCAACTCATACTCGACGGACGCATTAAGGAGCTTAAAGCAAAGAACGTATCAAACGGTGCCGTGCTCGTAATCGACCACCTAACTGACGAGGTGCTGGCGTGGGTCAATGCCACGGCGGGTGAGACGGACGCAAGCTACATAGACGGCGTTAAGGCACCGCGCCAGCCCGGCTCCACCCTAAAGCCGTTCCTCTACGGCCTGGCACTTGAAAAGGGCTGGAGTAGTGCGACACTCATAGATGACTCAAGGCTTGCCCGCGCCGTTGGTCGCGGCCTTCACAGTTATAGAAATTATAGCGGCCGTCACTACGGCCCCATAAGGCTCAGAGTAGCCCTTGGCAACTCTTTGAATATCCCTGCCGTAAGGGCGGTACAGTTCACAGGCCTCGATGAATTTTATGCAAGGCTAAGGAGACTCGGTTTTACAGGTCTTGATAAGAACCCGGAGTATTACGGCGAAGGGCTTGCGCTCGGCAACGCCGAGGTAACGCTCTTTGATCTAACGCGCGCCTACGCGACCCTTGCCAGAGGTGGAATAAGTAGAGAGCTTCGGCTACTAATGGACTACAAACACAGCGCCAATAACGACGATAATGAAGAACGCGTATATAGCAAAGAGGTGTCCTCTCTTATCGCCAACATACTATCCGACCCCGAGGCCCGTCGCCTTGAGTTTGGTGCCGGGAGCCTACTGCGCTTTCCTGTTCAGACGGCAGTAAAGACAGGCACCTCGACCGACTATAAGGACGCATGGGCTGTCGGTTTCTCGCATAGATACACCGTCGGCATATGGATGGGTAACCTAAACCAAAGACCCATGGCCGAGGTTACAGGCTCTACCGGCCCGGCACTCGTGCTTCGCGCCATATTCGCCGAGCTTAACCGTAGAGCAGAGTCAGAGAGCCTTTACCTGAGCCCCAAACTTAAGGCGGCACGGATATGCAAGAAGAGCGGGCGCAGAGCAACTAAAGGGTGTCAATCCATGGATGAGTACTTTGAAAGTAAGAACGTACCCACGGCTTTCTGTGATATTGATCATGACCACCAAGATGCCGCAGAGGCTATCAAGACGACTTATCACAATGATAGCCCTTTAAGGCTGCTTCAGCCTACCCCGGGCCTTGAACTTACGCTGGACCCGCGCATTCCGGATGAGCTGGAAGCATTCGAATTCATAGTCGAGGATAGGAGTGGCACTATGGACGAGCTTAGTTGGTATATCGACGGAGAGTTAGTCTATAAGGGTAAAGACAAGAGTTACCGGTGGCTCCTGGAACGCGGAACACACCTGGTAAGGGTTGTAGCAAATAGAAGCGACGGGGGAAGCCTTGAGTCTCATTCCATAAGGTTCTATGTTCGTTAATCCTGTAAGCCGCAGGTCACCTTAGAAGGTTGGACGCAATACAGTCGATAACTATCGACTTCACCTACAACTAAACAAATTTATGCAAGCAACTATTTGAAAATTACAGATTGAAAGTGAGGGTAACGAGTGACTTCTAATCACTTTATCTTCAATAAATTCATCAATACCAGCCTTTAGTCAAGGATGTTAGGAATTTTAGTCGTCTGACCCTTGTGATTTCGTAGGGTGTATTCCTTCTCATTTTTATCGACTATATAATAGTCTGGCATTAATGGGATCTTGCCGATATTGGTGGCCAGCACATACATCGGTTGTGCCAGGCCCGTAGTGTGTCCACGTATTGCATCACGGATTAATTCGGCACCTTTTTCCACGGTCGTACGGAAATGGTCGATTCCAGGAGCAGCTTCACAATAGAAAACATAGTAGGGCCGTATACGAGTGCGTAGCAGTTTCTGATGCAGCTCTTTGAAGGTATCTACATCATCGTTAACACCCTTCAACAATACCGCCTGATTCCCCACATTGATGCCGCAACTTAAGAGTTCGTAAACCGCTTTTGCCGTTTTTTCGGTAATCTCTTTCGGGTGATTGCACTGTGTATTGATCCAGACTGGAACTTTATGGAAACCTCCGATAGCTTTTTTCAATCCTTCCGTAACTCGATGAGGTAGAACGATAGGTAGTCGGGAGCCGATACGAATCATTTCGACATGCGGTATCTCGCGAAGTTTGGTAATCAGGTGTTCCAGCTTATCGTCCGATAAAAGCAAGGGGTCACCACCGGTAATCAGTACGTCACGGACCTCCCTATGTTCGGCAATCCAAGCCAGTCCTTCATCAAGGTCAAAACGCAGTTGCAGATCATTGTCGATAACCATTTCCTTACGGAAGCAGTGCCGACAATAAACAGCACAAGTTTCTACAACGGTAAAAGCAATACGATCATTATACTGACGGGCAATACAATCAGGGCGGACTTCCTCGGTGGCTCTATTCTCTTTCCAGATTAGGTAGTCTTTCATCCCATACTCATTAGTCTGTTCCTTCATGGATGGGATCATCTGTTTTCGAATTGGACAGCTGGGATCAACCTTATCCATCAACGATGCAAAATAGGGAGATATCCCCCACCTGGTGTCCAACGCCTCAATTGCTTCCCTTTCATCATCGGAGACATTGATATACTTTTCAAGTTTCTCAAGTGTATTCACTTGATTCTGCATCTGTTCGACCCACTCTTCTGCCACTTTTCCCTCCATATCCCCCTTAAAACCGCAAATACCGGCAAAAGGGCTCTCTCAAGGTTATATGCTCTAATTAGACTTGATGCCTAAGTAACTCCGTATCTCCTCTAAGAGGTCAACGTCTGTCCAAACACCCTCTATCATTTTGTATTCACCGTCGGGTCTTATAAAGATCATGCCTATGTCGTTATCTCC
>DAOVKH010000068.1 GCA_030631875.1 Deltaproteobacteria bacterium
GTGGAATTCTCAAAGGCACTCTCAGAGATGGGTGTCGAAGTAATCTCAACGGGCGGTACGGCAAAGCTCCTTAAAGAAAGTGGGGTTCCGGTAACTCCGATAAGCTCCTATACGGGCTTCCCTGAGATGTTGGACGGGCGTGTAAAGACACTCCACCCGAAGATTCACGGCGGCATACTCGGCGTGCGCGATAATGAAGAACACGTCAAAGAGATGGAGGCGCACGACATCCTACCCATCGACATGGTCATAGTAAACCTATACGCATTCGAGAAGACGGTCGAAGGCGACTGCACACTCGATGACGCAATAGAGAATATCGATATCGGCGGCCCCACAATGATACGCTCGGCGGCAAAGAACCACAAGTTCGTAGCCTGCGTAACGGATCCGTCGGACTACGATGCGATAATTGAAGAGCTTAAGGCAAATGACTGCTCTTTAAGCGACGAGCGCAGGTTTGGATTGGCAAAGAAGGTCTTCCAGCATACGGCCCGCTACGATGGTGCGATATCAAATTACTTAGGTACAATCCCAGCAGAGGGTAGCGAGAAGGTTACCTTCCCTGAGACATACACATCACAGCTCCGTAAGGTACAAGACCTTCGCTACGGCGAAAACCCGCACCAAAGTGCGGCCTTCTACTCGACGGGTACGGATGCAGACCCGACGACTCTGGCAAGATGCAAACAGTATCAGGGTAAAGAATTATCATTCAATAACATACTCGACATCAATGCCGCCCTTGAGATATCGCGCGAATTCGACGGTTCGGCCTGCGTGATAATCAAACACAACAACCCGTGCGGTGTGGCCGTAAGCAACGGTAGCCTCGTAGAGGCTTACGAGCGTGCCCTGGCAACGGACTCCAAGTCGGCCTTCGGCGGTATCGTGGGGCTAAACGAGATCGTTACCGGCGAATTGGCAGAAAAACTCACGAGTATATTCTTAGAGGCCGTAATAGCTCCGGGCTTTGCGCCCGAAGCGCTTGAGCTATTTAAGGCAAAGAAGAACCTTCGCATAGTAGAAGTAGCAAAGCCTGAGGGCAAGATATGCGCAGGCCTTGACATCAAACGAGTATCGGGCGGTATGCTCCTACAGAACGTAGATACCGAAGATACGGCAGAGCTTACGGTCGCAACGAAGCGCGCGCCGACCGAGGCAGAGATGTCAGACCTCCTCTTCGCATGGAAGGTCGCAAAGCACGTAAAGAGCAATGCCATAATATTTGCAAAGGATATGCAGACCATCGGCGTTGGAGCGGGACAGATGTCGCGCATTGATTCAACTGACATAGCGGTAATGAAGGCCGCAAATGCGGGACTGACCGTAAAGGGAAGTGTTATGTCATCGGATGCGTTTTTCCCATTCAGAGATAATATAGACGAGGCCGGTAAGCACGGCATAACGGCCATCATACAGCCCGGAGGGTCCATAAGGGACGAGGAAGTCATCGCGGCCTGCGATGAACACAACATTGCCATGGTGATGACGGCCATGAGGCACTTTAGGCACTAATCATGAGTAATATACCCTATATAGAACACCTCTCGGTCGCCATTGTGGCGGCGATAAAGGCAGGCGGCGAGATACTCGACGTATATAAAGAAGACTTTGATGTCGAGTACAAAGCCGACTCATCGCCGCTGACTCAGGCCGATACCCGTGCCGACGAGGTCATAAAGACAATAATAGAATCAGCTGGGTTGAATGATATTCCCATACTCAGCGAAGAGGGACGCGACATTCCATACGAAGAACGAAAGGGGTGGAAGAACCTCTGGATAGTCGACCCTCTGGACGGCACAAAAGAGTTCGTCAAGAAGAACGGCGAGTTTACCGTCAACATAGCACTCATAGAAGATAACCGCCCGGTAATGGGCGTTGTATACGCCCCTGCAAAGGAGCTTCTATACTACGGCCTGCGCGACCTCGGTGCTTTTATGGTAAAAGGCGAGGCAATAGCCAAGACGCGTGACGCATCGACTCCTAACGACGAATTCTTAGATGCTCAGGAGATACTCCCCTTACGTGAGAATCTATCTAAAGACTCCTTTACCGTCGTCGGTAGCCGCTCGCATGGCTCCGAGGCGCAGGAAAAATTCGTAGCCGATATAAAGAAACTCCACCCGAATGTAGAGTTCATATCGGCAGGAAGCTCGCTTAAGTTTTGCCTCGTTGCCGAAGGCTCGGCAAATGTATACCCAAGGCTCGCCCCTACGATGGAGTGGGATACCGCGGCGGGTCAGGCCGTAGTCGAAGCCGCAGGCGGTAAGGTCGTCGTGGCAGATACGGGCGAGGTACTCGGATATAACAGGGAAGATCTACTGAACCCGCACTTCATTGTGACTGGGGTAACGGGCGCGGACGTTAAAGATATTAAGCCTTAAGAAAGGATTACAGGATAGAGATGAAGATACTCGTTATAGGCTCGGGCGGCAGAGAGCACGCCCTTTGCTGGAAGCTAAATAAGAGCACAAAGGTAAAAGAGATATTCGCCGCCCCGGGGAATGCAGGGACGGCAATGATAGCCGAGAATGTCGATATTGCGGCAGACGACCTTACGGCACTCAAGGACTTTGTCATCAAGAATAAGGTAGACCTTACCATCGTCGGCCCTGAGCTTCCGCTCACACTCGGCATAGTAGACGAATTTGAGGCCGCAGGGCTTCGGGTCTTTGGCCCAAGCAAGGCCGCGGCAAAGCTCGAAGATAGCAAGGTCTTCAGTAAAGAGATCATGGATAAGGCCGGAGTTCCTACGGCAAAGTACAGACGCTTCACAGACGTTACCGAGGCCAAGGCCTACGCCGAAGAGGAAGAAACACACGGCCACCCGCTTGTAATAAAGGCCGACGGCTTGGCGGCAGGTAAAGGTGTATTTATATGTACCTCGCTCGACGAGGCCTTCCTCGCAATCGACACCATAATGTCAGATAAGGTCTTCGGCTCGGCCGGAGACAGTCTCATCATTGAAGAATACCTGAGCGGCGAAGAGGCATCCTTCATCGCCGTAACCGACGGTAAGACCGTTCTGCCATTCGCCACCTCCCAAGACCATAAGGCTATCTACGATAATGACGAAGGCCCAAATACAGGTGGCATGGGTGCATACTCGCCGGCTCCGGTCGTAACGTCGACACTCGAAGAGACCATAATGCGTGATGTTATGCTCCCCATGGTAAAGACTATGGCAGACGAAGGCCGCCCATATAAGGGCATCCTCTACGGCGGTATAATGATAGTGGACGGTAAACCTCTCGTACTTGAATTCAACTGCCGCTTCGGAGACCCTGAGTGTCAGCCCCTCCTTATGCGCCTAAAGACAGACCTCGTGGATATAATAGAAGCGACCATAGACGATCGCTTAAGCGAGATAACCCTGGATTGGGATTCACGCGATGCCCTTTGCGTAGTAATGGCGGCAGAGGGCTACCCCGAAGGCTATGAAAAAGGTCAGGTAATCGAAGGTCTCGATAAGGTGGAGTGTTGTGATGTATTTGTCTTTCACGCAGGAACTGCCCTAAAGGACGGTCGTGTCGTAACCAGCGGCGGACGAGTCCTTGGCGTTACGGCTCTCGGCGACGGCATAAGGTCGGCAATAGAGACAGCTTACAAGGCCGTAGAGAAGATATCATGGGCAGGTAACCACGAAGACGGTGGCGCGTACTACAGGCGCGACATAGGCAAGAAGGCACTTTAATTAAAAGAGCAAACTCAAGGAGATTACAGAAGATGGCAAAACCTGTTGTAGGCATATTGATGGGAAGTGATTCTGATATACCCATAATGAACGAAGCGGCCTCGGCCTTACGAGACCTGAAGATACCCTTTGAGATGACGATAAGCTCGGCGCACAGGACACCGGCGCGCACAGAGAAGTACGTAACCACGGCAGAGAAGCGCGGCATTAAGGTAATCATAGCGGGCGCGGGCATGGCCGCCCACTTAGCAGGCGTCGTCGCATCGCATACGACACTGCCCGTCATAGGAGTGCCCATTGACTCAGGCCCTTTGAACGGACTCGACGCCCTCTTGGCAACAGTACAGATGCCAAGCGGTATGCCCGTAGCGACCGTTGCCATAGGCAAGGCCGGTGCGCGTAATGCAGGAATACTGGCCGCTCAGATACTCGGTACAACGAGTGCGCCCATAAGGACGCGCCTTAAGGCATTTAAGAGTAAGATGGCAAGGGCCGTAGAGGCAAAGGCCAAAAAGCTCGAAGCGAGCCTCTCTGAGGCCTAAGGAAGCTTAAGTGACCATCACTATAAAGGCCGACGAAGCTCTCGACGCGGCCGTCGAGACAATAAAATCGGGCGGTATTGTAGCCTACCCGACCGAGACGGTCTTTGGGCTCGCCGTAGACCCATTCAATACTACGGCTGTTAAGAAACTCTTCGACCTGAAAGGTCGGAGTGACAATAATCCGATATCTTTGATAGTAAACGATATTGAGGTGGTCGAAGATCTCGTAGAAGAGATACCTCCGCTGGCAGAGAAGTTGATGAAAGAATTCTGGCCCGGGCCGCTTACGATAATCTTTAAAGCCAAGGCCACCCTACCCAAGGCCATTACGGCAGGTACGGGTAAGGTCGGGCTTCGGGTCTCAAGCTCCGGGGCGGCAATGAGGCTCGCTAGAGAGGCCGGCTCTGCCATAACCGCTACAAGCGCCAATCCGACGGGTAAGCCTGCGGCAACTACGGCCACGCAGGTGAGAGATTACTTTGGCGACGATATAGACGTAATCATAGATGGCGGAAGGTTGACCGATACTACGGCCTCGACCGTCGTGGATATTACAACAGGAAGTATCGCTATAGTACGTGAAGGCGCTATCTCGACAAAGGACTTGGAAGGAAACCCTCAATAAAGGAACTCAAAATGAAACGACCTATAAAATACTTCTTTGAAGGCCTGCTCGTATTAGTACCGATAGTCGCGTCAATCTACATAGTATTCACGATACTGAGCCGTGTCGATGGGCTTCTGCATATACCCATCCCCGGCATAGGGCTCATTATAACCATCAGCTTCATAACATTCGTCGGGCTACTGGCATCTAACTTCCTTACGAGGTGGATGTTCCGCATACTCGAAAAGATATTCAGTAAACTTCCATTCATAAAGATATTTTATACATCTATAAAGGACTTGATAGGAGCATTTGTCGGAGATAAGAAGAGCTTCGATAAGCCCGTGCTCATAACGATGGACAACTCAACGGGGCTTAAGGCCCTCGGCTTTGTCACGAAGGACAGCCTCGACTTCCTCGGCATAAAGGACCACGTCGCCGTATACCTGCCGCAGTCATATAACTTCGCCGGCAACCTATTCGTATACCCGACGGCCAATATAACGCCCCTTGATGTAGACAGCACCGATGTTATGACCTTCCTCGTCTCGGGCGGAGTGTCGTGCCCTGACGATGTAAAAAAAATACCCTCGCAAAAAGCACTTGACTAAAGAGTACGCCAGAGCTAATATTCATGTAAGCATGCAAGGTTGATAAACTCTTACAGTTAGGAGGTTTAACGATGTCACTTCTATGGGTAGACGAACTTCAGACAGGCGTATACGATTTGGATATCAAACAAATTGAGCTCTTCGACAGGCTCAACGCCTTCCTTATGGCGCTGGGTTATAAGACAGGCAACCCAAACATCTGCACAAATGCCGACATTGATATGACCTTTAAATTCATCGAAGAGTACATGATAGCTCACTTCGATAAAGAAGAGGGCTTTATAGCAGAACACCAATACCCCGAGACCGAAACACACAAGGAATCACACGAGGCATTTAAAACAAACTTGGCGCGACTCAAAGGTAAATTCGACAAACGCGGCATATCTACGACCCTAACCGTAGAGACCGAGCTGTACTTCAAGAACTGGCTTACCGATCACATTCTGACGGAAGACAAAGCATTCGGAGACTTTCTTCAAAAAAAGCCCTAAGATAACCCGCGTCATCTAAGACTCTTTTTTGAACAAAAATCGTCGGCTATGCTATACTTTATCGAATAATTATTCTTATAAGGGGTTACCGTATGCGTATAAAATGGACCGAGGCTCAGGCCGTCGGCATAGAAAAGATAGACAACCAGCACGAACTGTTATTTAACAGTATCAACGACCTGGTCGATGCCATGAACCAAGGCAAGGGCTCCGAAGAGATAGAAAAGTTATTCGTCTTTATGGAGAACTACACCATAGAACACTTCACCGATGAAGAAGAGTATATGGAAAAGTATAACTACCCTGAGCCTGAGAGAAGCACGCATATAGCCGCACATGAAGGCTTCAAGGATTCCTTTGTAGAGCTTAAGGAGAAGATGACCTCAAGTGGAGCAACGCGTTCCATGGCCGTAAGGGTGAGCAGTATGCTCGGCTCGTGGTGGATAGCTCACATAAATAATATAGACAAGGCTCTTGGCTCATACCTAAAGCAACATATCAAAGATTAGAACAAAGGCCAATCCTTTAAGCGTTATCCTTGCCGAGTATTTTGTCATCTGCTGTCACTACAAAGGAACCGCCGACGGGCACCATCGACGCCCAGCCCTTGTCAAAGACCGCAACGTTGACGAGTATATTGCCGCCTTCCTTCTCTGCCCAAATCGATTCAATCTCTACATCATAGTCAGCGCCCGACGCGCCTTCAATATCAAAGGTCTGCACCCTCGAAGCACCGCCCATTACCTTCTTTAAGTTTTCATATGGCTCTTTCATGAGCCTATCGAGCTCTACTTTCAATATGCCTTCAGCTTCTTCTATATTCATCCGTTAATTCCTCCAATTAAATTAAAGTAGATTCTAACACGCAAGCCCCGTTTAGGCTACGGATTAATTCTTCCTACTTAGGCGAACGGCAAAGAAGCCGTCGAGGTCGTCTCTACTCGGTAAGGTTCGAAGCCGCCCCTCTGAGTCTACGAGCCTCTTACAATTATCCGACAATACTTCGTCGGCTCTATCTACCGTGAAGTCGGCATTACTCTCTAAAAATTTATCGACGACCATATCGGTCTCTTCTCTCTCAAGGGTGCAGACCGAGTATACGAGCCTTCCGCCCTCCTTTACAAAGCCCGCAAGGAAGGTCAGTAACTCCAGCTGGGTCTTTGCAAGATCCTTAATGTCACGAAGAGTTCTCTTGTACTTTATATCGGGCGTCCTTCTTAGAACACCAAGCCCGGAGCACGGCGCATCAACAAGAACGCCGTCAAAGCCTTCTTCGGGTATGAGGCCGTCGTTAAGGCCAAGCCCGTCTTGCGTATTAACCGGCGTATCGACCCCTTTGAGCTTCGGTTGCAGACGCAGCTTCATGGCATCTATGGCCACGGGCGTTATGATATTAACGCCAAGCCTCTTAGCCGCATTGACAACACTCTTAAGGCGCGCCCTGTGTTTATCGGTGGCGTATATTCGTCCGTCATTACCCATGAGCTCTGCCATGTGAGTTGTCTTTCCGCCGGGAGCCGCGCAGGCGTCGAGTATAACCTCCCCGGGCTTCGGAGCTACCAGATGGGCTACGAGCTGTGAGGCCTCGTCTTGAATATAATACCTCGCATCGTCCGGTAAGAGCCGTTTTGCATTATTCTTTTTTAAAAGACAGAGTCCATCGGGAGAAAACTCCGTCAACTCCAAATCAAAGCCCTCTTCCTTGAGTTCTTCGAGTAGCTCTTCACGCGTCGCGCGTAAGGTATTTACGCGGAGATTCTTGCGTGCAGGGCGCAGATTGGCCTGACAAAGAGCTATGGCATCCTTAACGCCCATCGATTCTATCCAACGCTCTACCATCCACTCGGGATGCGAGAAGAGAACCGAGATATACTTAACGGGCTCTCTCTTGATCGAAGGAAAGTTTATCGCCTCGCGCCCCCTGTCGCTCGATCTCAATACGGCATTTACGAAGCCTGCGAGCCTTGGGTTCTCCGCCTTAATAAGCTCAACCGACTCTGAGACGGCCGAGTGCACAGGTATCTTCGTCAAGAAAAACATCTGGTAGATGCCGAGCCTAAGCGCAGTCAAGACACTCTCGTCGAGCTTAGTGGTCTTAATATTCGAAAAGCTGTCTATTATCCAATCTACCTTTATGCGCCACCTGAGGACACCATAGAGAAGCTCTGTTGCAAGCCCTCTGTCTATAGATTCAAGGCGCGGCAACTCACGGGCAAGCAGTATATCGGCGTAGGCATCGGTCTCGTCGACTCGCCTCAATATGTCGAAGGCAACTCGCCTTGCCGAAAGTTTTTTATTTGAAGGTGCTTTTTTCATATCCGCATAGTCTACCACGACTCACCCCTCTCGGCAAAGATAACCTTCGCGGACTTGAAAACAACTGGCCTCTCTGTTACGATA
>DAOVKH010000109.1 GCA_030631875.1 Deltaproteobacteria bacterium
GGCACATACGCGCAATACCTATATTAACGGTTTATCTGCGCGTCTCCTTTAAAAACTCCTTTATATCCGCGGCAAAGTCCGAGTAAGGTATTGCGCCGACTATAATGACGTCTTCAACGTCCGGCGCGAATGTAGCACTCATCACAAAGCTCGGCGTCCCTTGAATCCCTGCGGCATTTGCGCGCTCAATGTCCTCTTCAATACTGTAGAGATGCGTCATGCTGTAGATACATCTTTGAAAATCCCCATCATCCAGCCCGATATTCGCGGCGTAATCAATGAGAGCTTCCACCTGAAGGTTTTGATTATTATTAAATACTTCTTCACGCATCTCCCAGTACTTTCCCTGATCTCCGGCGCACGAAACAGCTTGGGCGGCCTTACGGGCGTAAGGGTGAAAGTCGGATGGGAAGTTACGGCTGATAAAACGAACCTTGCCCTTATTGATGAACTTTTTCTTTATCTTAGGGAAGGTCTTTTCAGAGAAGAGCTTGCAGTATGGGCACTGATAGTTTGTGTACTCGGTGATCGTTATTGGTGCGTCGTCATCTCCAAGAACAGAACCGATAGCGAGCAACTTGTCGTTTTCTTTATTATCTTCGGCTCTTTCCTCCGCCTCTGCTATAAGGTCTAAGGCGTTATTATAGTACTCACCGTTAGATCCCGTAATACCTAGATACTCGTAGAATTTATCGATGGCCCGGTCTATATTGTCGGCATTCAACAGTGCTTTAGCGTAAAAGAAGATGAAGGACGGCTCCAGCTCCACGTTGAGCCTTTCAAGGGCCTCGAAGTAAACGACGGCCTCCTTATATTTCTTATTCCTAAATTTCTTTTTAATTTCTTTAAGATACTTATCCGCTCGAACCGATACGGGCAATGAAGCGTCTTTTAATATATTCTTCTTAACTTTATGGACATTCTCCGAACCCATGGGCAAGAAGGATTTTACGGGAATATCAAAGTAAATAACAGCGCCGACAAGAGAAAATATTATCAAAACCACCAATGTCTTTATACTCATAAGTAAGGAGTGCCTCCATTATTTATTGCACCGCACAAGCGTGTAATGATTCTGTAATCACGAGACCCGATGCTCTGCATATAATCAGACAAAAAATGGGCGTTGAAGCAATTATACTTCTACTTGTAAGATGCAGTCAATAATAAAGTTTCCATGAAGATTCGTAAGGTTGGCCGCGCCCACCAGAGAGTTTTAAAAGGAAGATCCTGAAACAAGTTCAGGATGACAGATGTGTAGTTAAAATGCCGACATCTTTCGACGTCGGCATTGATTATTTTGTATGAGAACCGTTCGCTTGACCCTTCGACAGGCTCAGGGCGAACGGTTTTGTTTCGTACCACAAGCGGTAAAGAAAAAGCAGATGCTGAAATAAATTCAGCATGACAAGATTGTTAGCGGCGATGAGAAATTTTCGTAGTCAAGAAGCCAGCGGGCTCGTCGCACGGTTCGGGCTAAGGAGTGAGTCGTACCTTTATGTACGTCGAAAGACGAAGCCCGTATAGTAACGCAGGATACGGAGATTTATCGAGCCGCCCTCCTACTTGCTGACAACTGCTTCTTCAACGATGGCCGAGTAAAAGTATCCCATCCCAAAGTCCTTGTCTGCTTCCAAGCGTCCTGTTGCCGTTACTTCGTCGCCAACGGCAGGTGAAGCACCCATGTCGGTACGGAATACGAGGTTGTTGTTGGAATCACCCTCACTGCCCGTGCCGTCCTGGATGTGTACCCAGTCTCTGCCCATGATACCCTTCGATACCTTTACGACCTTACCCTTGACCGTTACAAGGTTTCCGTTGAGCTTGCCCTTCTTGGCGTAGATGTCCTTTACGGTGAATGTGCCAGCGTCTTTAGCAGGGGCTTTGGGAGCGACTGCCTTCTTTTCTTTGGCTTTCTCGTCGTGCGTGTGCGTCGGCGCGGTCTTCTCGCCTTCTTTGTGAACATATATGCCCCCTACGAAGAGTATGCGGTCGAATGTACGATCGAGGGACTTGCTCTTAAAGTTCGGCATCCAGAGGTCTTCTTCGAATGTGATCGTCTTGCCTTCGAGTACATATGTCTGCGGAGCGGCTATCCAGAACTTCTCTCCCTTTTCATCTACGTTTATGTATGTGTAGGGGCCGGAGGTCGTTGCCTCGATGACCGTGGCTGTGTGCGAGGCCTTGGCGGCCATTGCGTTGGTGACGCTAATGTTGATTGCCAGAGCCGTCATTAAAAATATAGCCAGAGCCAGTGCGGCTGTCTTTAAGTTTCTCATAGTTATTATTCTCCTTGTTGTCTTTGGTGGATTTAATATTAATCTGAGCACGTCTCTTCAGTCAACCATAGTGCGAGGGAATCTGCAAGTTAAGATTTTTTAATATTTAAGGTAAGGTGAGAGGGCGCGTTTTGCAATGCGCTGAAAATGAGGTATACTCTTAGAGAAGATTCCACAGTACTTAATATTCTTAATATTAAAGACGAGGTCGTTTAATATGGGTAAGGATACAGATGAGAGAGAGCTTGATGTAGTGCCGGGCCTTGAGGGTATTCCTGCCGCCGAGTCTTCCATAAGCTACATAGACGGCGGAGCCGGAGTGCTTGAATACAGGGGCATATCCATAGCGGACTTGGCCGAGCGTTCTACCTTCCTTGAGACGGCTTATCTTCTAACCATGGGCAGGCTTCCGAATAAGTCCGAGTTGGCGACCTTTGTAGATGACATTACCCACCATACGCGCCTTAAGGTCAAGATTCTGCGTATGATGGAGGATCTGCCGGAGAACGGCCACCCCATGGATTACCTCCAGGCCGTGACGTCGGCTATGGGCATGTACTATCCGGCTCGTAATACGCTCGATGCCGAGGTGCGCTACGACTCTGTCGTGAGGCTCATTGCAAAGTTGCCTACGATAGTTGCGGCTTCGCACAGGTTAAGCTGTGGCGATGCTCCGATTATGCCTAATAACGACCTCTCATTTGCCGCAAATTTTTATTATATGCTCTTTGAGCGCACACCGGAGCCACTCGTAGAGAAGATACTGGATGTCATATTGATACTCCACGCCGACCATACGATGAATGCCTCGACCTTCAGCGCGCGTGTCGTTGGCTCTACCCTGGCCGACCCGTATACTGTCGTATCGTCTGCCATAGGGACGTTATCAGGGCCTCTGCACGGCGGAGCCAATGAAGAGGTCGTAAAGATGCTCGAAGAGATTGGTGAGAGGTCTTCCGCTGAGAGCTATATAGATAATAAGCTCAATAAGGGTGAGCGTATCATGGGTATCGGACACAGGGTCTATAAGGTGAAGGATCCGCGCGCCGTCATACTCCAGCGCTATGCCGAAGAGTTTTTAAAAGACCACAAAGGAGCTAAGGACAAACCGACAGGTAAGCTCCTTGGGATTGCCGAAGAGGTGGAGTCTCAAGTGGAAGCCAGGCTCGCCGATAAGGGGCTCTACCCTAATGTGGACTTTTACTCAGGAGTCCTTTTGAAGGAGATTGGCATACCTACCGAGTTATTTACCCCTATATTTGCCATGGCGCGCGTCTCGGGGTGGCTTGCCCACTGGCTCGAACAGTTGAGAACGAACCGCATATATCGCCCAACACAGATATACACAGGCCCTCGTAAAGAGCCTTATGTGCCCATATCTAAGAGATAAAATACTATTTGGTCTGGATGGTACTTCTGTGGTATAATTCACGGTGAATTGACAGATTATTGTAACTTCTGACACCCCTCCCGTTGCTACTTTAAGGGCAAAGATTGGCAGTAGCCAAGGTCTTTAAATGAAGGTCAAAAGGTCTTAATTATGGTCTCTCTTACTTGCAGATCTTTAAAGATTAAATTCATATTCTTTGCGCTGGCATTGGCCTTTATAGTGCCAAGTCTCGCTACAGCCCAGAGCCGTAGTTCGGTCGGTGCTATTGTGTCGTGGTCGGGCTTTGTCTTCATTTCGCGCGACGGCGTCGATGATATGATAGATGTCGAAGACAATGAGGCCATATATAAGGGAGACGTTATACTCACGGCAAAGGGTTCGAGGGCCAAGGTACTCTTAAATGACGATAGCATCTTAAATATAAGCGAGAGTGCTACATTTAAGATAAAGGACTTTGTCTATAAAAAGAAGAAGGGTTTTCGTTTTGCGAGCTTTAAGATGATAACCGGTTCCGTCAGGACGCTCGTCGGCAGGTACTTTGGCTCCAAAGGCTCAGGCTTTGAGATAGCCACAGATACGGCGGTCGTCGGGGTTAAGGGTACGGACTTTATAGTCGATATAGGTGGAGGCGGCCGTTCAGAGGTATTCTCGCTTAGCGGCAAGGTCTCCACGCGAGGGTCTTCAGAGTCGCCGGATAAGGCGATTATCCTGCGCCCGGGCTTTAAGACGAGGGTCACAAGGGGAGAGGGTCCGACCAAGCCCGCTAAATTTAATAGAGAGCGTGTCAGGGCACTCCTATCCAAGACTTCAATAAAGGCCGGTATCTCCAAAGAGGAGAGGAAGGCTCTTGTGGAGGCTAAGCGAGGTGTCGGCGTCGAACGTCGCGGAGCCATACTCGATAATATCCAAAAGAGAAGAGACGCAATAGACCCTGCCAAGAAGAGGTCTTCTAAGAAGGAAAGAACCAGTAGTGCCGAGAAAAGAAGCTCCGGCAAGGGTAAAGAGGTCGCCACAGCAGGAAGTGCCGCGGCGGGAAAGAAGAAGCCGAGAGAGGTTATAAAGACAAAGAAGAAGAAGACAGATAATATGGCAAGGCGGCGCGGAAGGTTATCTGCTAAGAATAAGTCCACGGGTGCATCCGCAAGATGCTCGGATTGCCACCAGAAGGTCTATAGAGCCGTTACTTCTTACGGCTACCAGCACCCCGATACGATGAGTACCTGTATAGCGTGTCATCTAAAGAGTTCTTCTGTTGAGAATAAGTACTCGGCCCCGGAGCTCTCTACCGATAATATCCTATTGCTTGATACAAAGCGCGATATGCCTTATGTTGTCAAGGCTTTGGTCATAGATGAGTCCGGCGAAGAGACCGACTCAAAGCCATTTAAGTTTACTCCATCTCAATTAAAGTATCCTGTGAAGGATACCGCAACGTTGCCTGTGGTGAGCACTCCTGTGGTCGTTGCCGTAAAGGCCGGTATGTTCAACTCCGCAGTCATTGAGTGGAAGACCGATAAGCCGACGCTCGGTTATGTTGAGTACGGTAGATCGTCCAAGCTCGGAGATAAGACGAGGGTCGAGAGTGGTGGCCAGTACTCAACCGACCATAGAGCCTCTGTCGCGAGCCTGACCGTCGGCAAGACCTATTACTTTAGGGGTGTAAGCACCGACGTCTTCGGCAACAAGGGCAAATCCACTACCATTAAGTTTAAGGTAAGGAAGCCCTTTGCCTTACCTAAGGTATCAAAGGACACGTTGATGCCAAGGGTATTGGACTTTAAGGTCGTAAGTGTCAAAGGCCGCCCGGCTCTCAGCTGGAAGACCGACGTAAAGACGACGGCCGTCGTAACGCTTACCGAAGGTATCTCCAGGCTTGATATATCAAAGGACGACCCGCATTACCCCGGGCTTAATACAAAACGGCCTCAGGCCATGACTCATGCGGTCAGTGCCACAGTGGCAAGATACATAAGAATACGTCGCACTCGATGGGCATAGTATCTTACAATGTAGTTACCGTAAAGGCGCGAGAGCTCTACTATGGCGACAGAGGTATCTTAATATGCTCGACCTGCCATAAGCCTCATGGCGGTAACCACCCCTATACGCTAAGAAAAGATCAGACAGATCTCTGCGACAGCTGTCATATGCGCCCTTAAGATACCACCCGCCATATTAACCATAATATCCAAAGCCTTGGCCTGAAATGTCATGGCTTTTTTTATCCTTGACATTCCGATGGTTTTCTCATATTATTAATACAATTTATGAGATTACTACCTGTAACCGCTTAATGATTCAGGGTTTTTAAACTCTAAAGTTTCAAGGTCTCAGAAAGGTCGTTCACCTCCATGGAGTATTACTTTAAAGGAAGCTCCAAGCTAAAGAACCATCCTCAAAGGCCCAATCGCAGCCAGCGTAAGCTCAATTACAAGAAGAAGGTTTCGAGTGTGGCTACAGCTA
>DAOVKH010000182.1 GCA_030631875.1 Deltaproteobacteria bacterium
CATAGTCAAAAGCTTCGCGCTCGTGAGACGGCAGGCTTAATAAGTACGGCACTTTCAATTGAAGCAGAAGAGGTCGAAGACCTCTTACCTTTGGATTCTCCTGAGATATGGCGCGAGAGGTTATTGAGTGAGACGGGTGATATGATGCTCGTCGGCCATATGCCCTACATGGGGATGATGGTCTCGCTACTTACGACAGGTAGCCTTAATAGAGCCCCCGTCGTATTCTCCGAGGCGACGGTCATATGCCTTGAGCGCAAGGACGACGGTAACTTTAAGGTTCTCTTTCGTGTAGACGCAGAAGAGCTTTAACGCAGAGCCTACTTTATAACCCTCCAACACGTAATTATCAAATCCTTAAGAGCCTTTAACGAATCGATCTTCTTTAATTGAAACCATATTCTCGAAGGCTTTAGGTAGAACTTCCTATTGGCTCTCTTTACAGCCCTTTCAAGGTCTTTCCTTGAGAGGTTTGGATGAAGAGGTGTCGCCACCTTAAAGGCGCAGTAATTTATAGGCAATTCAGAGACCTTCTTTATCGTCTCGGTCATACTCTTCGTTGTCTCCGATGGCGATGAGCCAAAGGTTATATTCGCCGTGGCTTCTATATGATACTTACTTAGAAGTTCTATGGCACGCCCAACGGTATCTGTATCCATCGATTCAATAATGAGCTCTACGTGCTCGCAGCCGGCATTCCTTAAGGCCGCCACCATCTCTTCGTCGAGTATCATATCGCATCTTGAGATGATGGCGAATGGAAGCCCAACCACCTTAAGGCATCTGCAGATATCCAAGACGCGTTCCTTACCGCCGGATAGAAAAAGATCGTCTATCACGGAGACGGCCTTGTAGCCAAGGCCTTTAATATTCTCAAACTCTTCGGCTATGGACTTAGGCGTTCTAAAGATAACGGGCGGTTTCCGGCCGTCGTTAAAGCGTCGCCACTCAATCTCCCTTGCAAGACTTATGGCATCTGCTGAAGACCCGCGCGATGTCAGTATGGGTGCGACGGGGCCTCCCTTTAGACTTGGATTAAAGTAGTCGTCTTTGTCGTCTATGAGGTGGCGCAGGGGTGGCAGTAATCTGTCGAGGTCTTCGATAATACCAACGCTCTCCGTCTCGACCATCTCGCCCATCTTTAGAAAAGATATGCCTTTTATGTCATCCACTATGCGGTTTCTGTTAATGGCGTGTACGATATTTTGTATTATGAATTCAGCCTCGCCACGTGCCACATATACGCGTCTGTCTATAAGGAAGTCCTTTGGCTTAAGCGTTGGGTGCGGGCCAAATAATATGATATTTGTTTCGGTGAGGGTGAGTATATCTTTTATCGCGGTCGTGTCTATTCTTTCGGCAAGGAGTGCGGTGTGGATTATATATAGGCCGTGGCGCGCGCCTTCTATATACTCGCGGAACTCGCTCTGAGAGTTATTGTCGGTAAAGTCCTTGAGCGTTACCTTGTGCCCTTCCTCTTCAAGGATTGCCGCGACGTAGAGTAGCGCAAGAGGTGTTTCTCTGTAGTCTGTTAATGTGCCTCCGTAGAGTCGCTCCGCAGTTCGGTCGGCCTTATTTTTAGGCGGCACTATAAAGCATATATTCATCGTTATCCTCTGATTACCTGCGAGAGCATGCTCGCTTGAAGTTTAGAAGTTGGTAAAGTTAAATAGGGAAGAGAGTATTTTTAGAGATAGAGCTGAGTAGCAGACGCTCTTCTTTATCTCTAATCTTTTAAGACAAGCTCTGCGGCGGTTAGGGTCTCTTCCTTAAACCAAGCTCTTAATTCAGCAGTACTTACCTTGCGTGCCCTTTGAATTTGTCTTCTCTTTCTTAGCATCCCCGGAAGTCCCCTAAGGACACTCAAGTAGGATTTAACGAGTATAGATAAAAGCCCAAGAGCCGATGAGCCTTCTCCCTCCATAAATCTGCCGCCCGCACCCTTACCTGAAATTACGCCGTAACTCTGAACGATGTAACGCCAGAAGGTATATGCGGGAGATAGCAAGAGCATGCTCAGGGGCAGGTTCTTTACGGCGACCCATAGGCGATTTCTCTCGACGAGGTAGGCCTTAAAGGGACTGTAGCGGCCGCTGGTACCGGAGTATGCGTGATAGAGCTGAGCCTTATTCGCGGAGCGTGTCTTCCAGCCCTGAAGTCTTGCCCTTAAGCCAAGATCCGTGTCCTCGCAGTATGCGAAGAACTCTTCATCGAATAGGCCTATCTCATTGAGCATCTCTTTACGGTATAGTGCCGCGCAGGCGCTTGGAATAAATCTGTTCTCATCTGCAGTGGCGTCGTATTGGCCTCTATCCAATTCTCCTCGACCTCTTCCTTTGGCGAGGCCGTCGGGGTAGAGTAGAAGGCCTCCGACCGAGTCGATAGTCTCTTTGTCATCCATAGAGAGTATCTTCGGAGCCCACATGCCGACATCTTTATCCGAGCTCTCTACGGCTTCGACTAACCTTTCGAGAAAATCAGCCTTGAGTTCGGTGTCATTGTTGAGCGTTAAGATAAAGTCGCCGGTGGCTACTCTTATGCCGCGGTTATTTCCGTCTGCAAAACCGAGGTTCTCCTCATTCTTTACGATTATCGTATCGGAAAAATTTTCTCTTACGAAGTCGAGTGAATCGTCTATTGAGCCGTTATCGACGAAGACTACTTCAAAGTCTTTGAATGACTGCGTCTCTATAGATCCGAGGCACTTCTCTAAGAACCTTCTTCCGTTCCAGTTGACTATTACTATGGATATGAGTCTCACAGGCTCTTCTCCGTCTTCTTTGAGGTAAGTCTTTCGTAGAGTGAGATATACTTAGGTGTCGTCGCTTCGAGGCTGTAATTATCGCAGATGGTATTAAGTGCCTCGCTGCCCATCTTTCCGAGGAGCAGGTCGTCTTTAAGTAGTTTTACGAGTGCTTCGGCAAGCTCTTCAACACTCCCCGGCGTTACTATGAAGCCGTTAACGCCGTCGTTGACTGCGTCTATAACGCCGCTTATTCTGGTCGCTACGACAGGAAGCCCTGAGCCCATTGCCTCAAGTAAAGAGTTTGGCATACCTTCGTGGAATGAAGGAAGCACGCCTATGTCGGCTCTTTGCAAACGCCTTGGTACGTCGTCGACCTCTCCCGTGAATTCAACGTTATTAAGTTGAAGCTCTTCTGCCAGAGCCTTTAATTTTTCTTCGTCATGGCCTTTTCCGAGTATGCTAAGGCGCGCCTCTGAAAAATTTTCGCTTACCTTCTGCCACGCCTTTAAGAGTACGTCAACACCCTTTGTATCTATTAGCGCGCCTGAGAATACGACGGTCTTTTCTTCAGTATTTTCCTTAGAACTTCCAAGCCTCTTATCCGCGCTGGCTTTGCTGTTTTTAAAGACGGTCATATCGACGAAGTTCGATATCCTGTGTATCCGTCCCTGTGGGTAGCCTTCGCTTATTAGGGCGCTCTCTATGGTAGAGCTTATGGCGACGAAGGCGTCGACTCTCTTAAGTATGGATATAAATATCTTACCCAATATGGAGTAGCGTCCTTTAAATGAGCCTGCCTCTATTCCAAGGCCGGACGAGGAGACCTTTGCTACTATCTTCTTACCCATTAGCTTTAGGAGTA
>DAOVKH010000007.1 GCA_030631875.1 Deltaproteobacteria bacterium
AGTGCACGCCGGAGATATTACAGGGAGAGAGATAGAAGAGGCTCTCCTTAGTGCCGTGGCTAAAGACAGTAATATAACGGTCTTGGAGGATCACATTGCCGTAGACCTGATAACGCACTCAAAGTTTGTTTCAGGCGGTAGTACTGCTGAAGATACGAAAGAAGATGTAGTATGGGGCGCATACGTTCTCGATAAGACGAGCGGTGATATTACCCCACTCCTTGCAAAGGCCACCATCCTTGCTACGGGCGGAGCCGGTAAGGTCTACCGTTATACGAGTAACCCGGACGTCTCCACAGGAGACGGCATCGCAATGGCAAGAAGAGCCGGTGCGGAGATAAGCAATATGGAGTTCATGCAGTTTCATCCGACCTGCTTATACCACCATAACGCAAAGAGCTTTCTTATATCCGAAGCACTAAGGGGCGAAGGCGCTATACTTAAACGCAAAGACGGCACGCCCTTCATGGCCGACTACCACCCGAAGAAAGAACTTGCGCCGAGGGATATCGTCGCACGCGCCATAGACTTTGAGATGAAGAAGAGCGGCGACGATTGTGTATACTTAGACATAAGCCACCAGCCCAAGGAATTCATAGAAGACCGCTTCCCTAATATACGCGAGCGATGCCTGGACTTTGGCTTTGATATAACCAAAGAACCAATACCGGTCGTTCCGGCGGCGCATTATATCTGCGGCGGTGTTAAGACCAACCTTAATGGAGAGACGACCCTAAAGCGCCTTTACGCCATAGGCGAGACGGCCTGTACGGGCGTGCACGGGGCAAACCGCTTGGCATCTAACTCGCTCCTGGAATCAATCGTATTCGCCGATAAGGCCGCCCGCCACTTGGCAAATCTCTTGGAATCTGATAATAGCGACCTTGCCTTGCCACCGATACCGCCTTGGCGAAAGGGTACGGCTACGAGCAGTGAAGAGGCCGTCGTCATTAGCCAGAACTGGGATGAGATACGTCGTTTTATGTGGAATTATGTAGGTATAGTCCGATCCAATAAGAGGCTCGCGCGCGCCAAGAGCCGCATAACTCTGCTGATAGAAGAGATAAACGAATACTACTGGGACTTTACCGTTACCTCCGACTTGGTCGAGCTTAGGAATATCGCAACCGTCGCCGAGCTGATAATAGACTCTGCCATCGCAAGGAAAGAGAGCAGAGGGCTTCACTATAATATCGACTACCCCGAAAGAGACGACAAAGCGTTTAACTCAGATACGACCATCTTAAGACCGACGCCGTAGCCTTCTTGCCGGCAGTGCTACGTAGCGACAGGCAGCGTTACCGTAACGGTCGTCCCCTCGCCCTCCGTACTCTTTAGGTCTATCGTTCCATTGTGATCTTCTATAACCTTAGTGGCTATGGTCAGGCCAAGTCCCGCGCCCGTCATCTTTGAGGTATGAAAGGGGTTGAATATCTCTCGAAGCCGTTCTTCGGCGATACCGCGTCCGTTGTCCTTAATTATTACCTCAACGACCTTATTACCTTTAAGGGCTGTGCTTACTTTGATGTTACCACCCTCTTCGATTGAATCCACGGAGTTTTGAAGTATATTAAGGAATGCTTTTTTGAGGTTTTCTTTATTTAGTATTATATACGGAAGCGGCTCTGTCAGCTCTGTCGAGATGTCTATCTTATCTATATCGTTGAGTGTCTTGACCTCCCGCAACGCAGACGATACTACTTCGTTTATCGCAGAGCTTTCCATCCTCGGTGACGTCAGTATTCCCCGGTACTCTTCTAACCTGTCGAGCATACTCTCCATGCGTTCAACCGAAGAGAGTATTGCCTTGGCATATTCTTTGCGTTTGGGGTCGCTTTCACCTTCAAAAAGACGCCGCGTCATGCCGCCTATCGTTACGAGCGGGTTTCTTATCTCATGGGCTATCGTCTCCAACATATTGGCCATTGAGTTTATGCGTTCGTTGTCGCTTGTATGCCTTTGTAGTATTCGCGTACTCAATAGGCTACTGACCCTTGCCGAGACTTCGATAATGCTATAGGGCTTTACGATATAGTCCTCTGCTCCGATACCGAGCCCTGATACCTTATCTTCGATCTCGCCTTTTGCTGTCAGCATAATTATGGGGATGTGTTTTGTGGCGGGGTTGGCCTTTATTCTTTGGCAGGCCTCGAAGCCGTCCATGACCGGCATCATCACGTCAAGGAGTATCAAGTCCGGAGGTGCGTCCTCTATCTTCGCTAACGCATCATAGCCGTTTATAGCCGTATCGACAAGATAACCATCGGAGGTCATCTTGTCGGCCAGCAGTGTACGGTTACGGTCATTATCGTCTACAATGAGTATTCGCGGCTTCATTTTATTACTTCAGTTAAAAACCTATCTTAACCATAAGAAAGGGGCCGTCGAGGAGGAAGTCGAGTTTGTCGTCATTATCCTCGGCGTGTAGGTTTATGTACCTGTATCCTCCGGATACTACAAATAACGGCGCAGGGTGGAAGTTTATCATCGCCTCTGCGTCGATAAAGTACGCATCACTGCCAAGGCCTATGCCTGTTACCTCGGCACTTACGTCAAGCAGGGCCGGAAGTCCGGCCTGAATGCCTATGCCGACCGTCGGTATGGGTACGGATGTGGACTCTGATTCGTTCAGCGCGGCTATGGGTGCGTCGAGTTCGGTCTCAACGTCTAAGTACTTAAGCTCCGCTATGAGCGTTATACGGTTACGCAGAAGGTCTATCAAGTCGTATTCATAGCCGAGACGATGGTAATCTATATCAAGGCTCGTCTTCACGAGTGTCGTCTGAGCGAAGTTCGTACCGCCGAAGTCTATGCCCGTAAGGTCTGCGATATTCGTGCTTCCGTCCCATGAGAGAGACATATAGGAGTACCTCAGGTGGTGGCTACCGAGGCCGAGCCTTACCCTTATCTCAGGGAAGCTCTCCTCATCGTCGATACCGAGGTCGTCTACGAGATTTATATCCGTACCGAGCAAGCCTCCGTCGGTGACCTGAACATTAGAGTCGAGCGTTGAGAGCCAGTACCTGCCATCTATCTCCAAGACGGCCTCTGCCCTGCTTGAAGATATAGCAAATACCGCCAATAGTGTTACTGTAAATAGTATTAATTTTTTCATGTAGAATTACCTCCATTTGTGGTATTTATGCTTGCCAGCGGAAGCTGACTCTAATACAATTGTAGAGTACATTATATACCACCAATCAATGTAAGTACACACTAAGGATTATATTTATATGTTATTCAAGCTCTTTCTATTATTCACGATAGTACCGGCCATTGAGCTTGCCTTGCTCATAACGATAGGCACTCGCATCGGCGCGTTGAATACCATAGTCATCGTACTCGCTACGGGCTTTATTGGTGCGTATATGGTGCGCGCCGAGGGGTTGGATGTAGTAAGGCGGCTTCAGCGTACCATGGCCGAGGGAGCCTTCCCCGCAGAGGAAATCTTAGACGGGGTAATGGTCTTAGTCTCGGGCGCGTTACTCATAACGCCGGGCATTATGACAGATATTATAGGGTTTCTTATGGTGATACCAAGATCAAGGGAGCCGATAAAGCGCCTTATAAAAATATACCTGAAGGGAAAGGTCTACCTTGGCATACGACGCCGTTAATGGGGCTTCTAAGGTAGAGCCTCTCTCGCCTTCTGTAAGCCGTCTTACTCCATTCGATATATTAGAGGCAGTAAGCACTCTCTCCCGTCCGTTTATGCTATCGGGTGGCAGGTACTCTTATGTAGGTGCCGAGCCGTTCGCCGTACTTACGGTCGGTGCAGATGAGACGACACTTAAGTGGAGTGATGGCAGGAGCACTGAGAAGTTTACAGAAGCTCCATTTAAGCTTCTTTCAAATTTGCTCGAAGGGTTTAGCTTAGGCGACGCCCCCCCCTTTCCATTCTCATCGGGAGGTGTCGGGTACTTCTCTTACGACCTTAAGGGGCTGATGGAGGACGAAGGCTTTACGCCGTCTACGAAAGAACACCTTGGCGACGGAGCCGCCCTCTCCCGATTGCCGCTTCTGTCCATAGGGTTTTATAATAATATATATGTCTACGACCATGAAGTCGGTGCGGCCTATCTGGTGGAGACAAATTTAGGTAAGGCCTCAGCGCCGAGCAGTCTCTTTAGAGAGACTGTCCTTACGGCTACGCCAGAGGCAGAGCCTGCAAATATAGATAGAAACGAAGGCGATAGATATTCGTCGAGCATCAGTGAGGCTGGATATATATCGGCCATAAAGAAAGCCCTTGAGTATATCAGCGAAGGCGACATATACCAGATAAATATATCACGGCGCTTGAGCTTCCCTCTTAAGGAAAAGCCAACGAAGATATATAGGCGCATTAAAGAGGCCGCACCATCACGCTTTGCCTATTATATGGATATGGAAGGGTTTCAGGTCATTGCCAATACGCCCGAACGGTTCATTAAGGTTAAAGACCGAAAGGTAAAGACCGAACCCATAAAAGGCACGCGCCCGCGGAGAGTCTCTAAAGCAAAAGACAAATCCGTGGTAGAGGAGCTTCACTCGAATATAAAGGAGGCCGCCGAGCACCTGATGATAGTAGACCTCGAAAGGAGCGACATGGGACGAATATCAAAGACAGCTTCGGTAAAGGTAGATGACTTTAAGAGGATTGAGACCTACCCTAACCTCCACCACATGGTCTCTACGATAACCGGAGAACTTAAAGACGGCCTCTCCTCTATTGACGCTCTGAGTCAGGTCTTCCCCGGAGGCTCCATAACGGGCACACCAAAGGTACGCGCCATGGAGCTTATAGACGAACTTGAAGCCGAGCCGAGGGGCCTATATACCGGCACGCTCGGATGGATGGACTTTGGTAGCGGCAATATCGATATGGCTATGAGCATCAGAACGGCCATATGCGTAGACGACCTCATACACCTAAGTGTCGGTAGCGGCATCGTAGCCGACTCCGACCCAAAGGCCGAGTACATGGAGACGACTACAAAGGCCGAAGACTTCTTAAATACCCTTGGCCTTAAGTCCAAGGCAACTGGAGATTAGAGATGATGCAAGTATATGTAAACGGAAAATTCGTAGAAGAGGCTGATGCTGTAGTCTCGGTCTTTGACAGAGGCTTTAGATACGGCGACGGCCTCTTTGAGACCTTGCGTGCCTATAGTGGCAAGATTCTTTTCTTAAGGGAACACTTAGAGCGATTAAGGTCGAGTGCCATATCGATAGCCATGGATGATGGCGCGGTCGACGATGCTCTTAAGAATATCAAAGACAATATCGAAGCACTTCTTGCCGTAAATAAACTTACCGATAGAGATGCCTACGTGCGTATAACCATGACCAGAGGTGGCGCTTCACGCACCACACACCTGCCGCCCAAGGCCTTATCGCCGACAATAGTTATAGAGACCGAGCCGATAGACACTACGGTAATCGAATCTCTACAGGCCGAAGGCGTTAGTGCTATAGCCGTAGAAGCCCCGAAGAGAGACCTTTCTGAGGTCAAGAGCCTTAATTATCTGGCAAATGTACTCGGTAAAAATAAAGCCGCCAAGGCCGGAGCCTATGAGGCTGTATTTATATCCGCCGATGGCGGATGCGTCTTTGAAGGTACTGCTACGAATATCTTTATCGTAAAGAACGGAGTCATCAAAACGCCTCCCATTGAAGCCATACTCGCAGGCATTACGCGGGCGGCGGTGATAATGTTGGCACGTAAAGAAGCAATCACCGTCATTGAAGAAGATATCTTTCTTGAAGATATCTTTACGGCAGACGAGGTATTTCTAACCAACTCCATAGTAGAGATACTTCCGCTCATAGAATTTGACGGTAAGGCCGTAGGAACTTTAGACAGATCTCCCCTCACCCGTCTGATCCAGAGCCGTTATAAGGCACTCGCTTAGAGGACGATAAAGCCCGCAAAGCTCTTATTATATTGACTTTTTAGCCCATTTCTGTTAATCCTTAAAGTTAAGATGAAGTCCTCCCCTGTCAAAGGTAATAGTAAACGAGTATTCTGGATCTTCGGCGTCGTGCTCGTCGCGATAGCAGGTTTTGCCGTATTTGGCAATAACGGCCTTGTCGATGTATACAAGCTTGGAAATGAACGCGACGCGATAAGTGAAAAGACAATCCGCATGCAGGAAGAAAATAAAGCATTGGCCGCTGAGATAGAACTACTCAAGACCGATAACAGATACATTGCCAAGGTCGCCCGTGATGAGCTTGGTATGATAGGTAAGGACGAAGTTCTCTATAAGATGGACGGCGAAGGTAAATAAGCCGGTAGGATATTCATCGAAGATCGCACGAGTCCCCTTTATAAAAGCAAAAAACTTTAGAGGCTCTTTAAGAGAGTCTGTTGGAGACATTTATTCATATGGTCAATAATAATGGTAATGGTAAGAACGTTAAAGTAGCCGCCATACAGATCGAGCCTTCTCCCGACGGTTTGACTGCGACACTTAACCACACAGAAGAACTCATTCGCCTTAGTGCCGATAAGGGAGCGAAGGTCATTGCCCTACCTCAACTCTTTGCCCTGCCCTGGTTTCCTGCGACGATTAATAGTGATAACTTTAACCTCGCCGAGGACGAAGACGGCGAGACCATCAGCTTCATGCGTGAGCTTAGCTCGAAGCTCGATATAGCGATAGTAACCCCTATATTTGAGAAGTATAAAGATAAGTACTTTAATACTGCCTTCGTTACAGGCCCTGATGGCGACGTACTTGGTAAGTATAGAAAGATGCATGTCCCGCAGATACCACTTTGGGAGGAGCGTTCGTACTTCACACCCGGCGATTTGGGCTTTACTATAATCGAAACACCCTACGCAAAGATCGGCATCCAGCTCTGTTGGGACGTATTCTTCCCCGAAGGGATGAGGATACTCGCCCTTAATGGTGCTGACATCGTTATCGCACCGACGGCCTCGGCCTTTGAACACTCAAGCAGTAAGTGGGAGCGTGCCATCTCTGCCTCGGCTCACGCCAACGGCTTGTTCGTAATGCGGGTTAATCGCATAGGCATTGAAGGCGAGCAGAGTTTCTACGGCAGGAGTTTTTGCGCAGGCCCCGACGGCGAGTTTCTCGTAAAGCCCGCAGGCTCACTCGAAGGCGTTATCATGGCCGAGTGCGACTTGAATGTAATCGGCACGGTGCGTAAGGATTGGGTATTTATGAAAGATCGCCGACCGGATACATATAAAACAATCATCGGAGAATAATAACTTGAAAGCCACATTAGAAGAAATAGTATTGAGCGTATTGAATACGGCAAGGGTCGAAGGGGTTATTAAATCCGAGGCAATGCCCCCTATCATAATCGACAGACCTAAGCGTGAAGAGCATGGTGATTTCTCGACGAATGTAGCGATGCTCATGGCCTCGAGTGAAGGACGCAAGCCTCGCGATATAGCCGAGGATATCTTAAGCCACCTCGGCGCGCATGAGATGATAGAAAAATGCGAAGTCGCAGGGCCGGGCTTTATAAACTTTTTCCTAAAGGAGAGTTTCTGGCACAAGCGTCTGGCATATATCATAAAGGCGGCCAGCGAATTTGGTCGTGTGGAGGCAGGCAAGGGTAAGAAGGTTCAGGTGGAGTTCGTAAGTGCCAACCCGACAGGCCCACTTCATATAGGGCACGGCAGAGGTGCCGCCGTTGGGGCTTCGCTCTCCGCCATACTCACTGCCGCCGGATTCGACGTAACGCGCGAGTACTACATAAACGACATAGGCTCGCAGATGGATACACTCGGCAGGTCTCTCTACCACCGCTACAACGAACTCCTCGGCGACGGCATAGAGTTCCCAGAGAACCACTATCAGGGCGACTATATGAAGGACATCGCGCGCGACTTCATAACAAAGCATGGCGAGAAGTATAGAGATGCCTCTGTAGAGGATTTACCTAAAGTCTTTACGATGTTTGCAAGAAGCACCATTTTAAGTGGAATCAAGGAAGATTTAAAAGACTTTAACGTAGACTTCGATGTATGGACGAGTGAAGCATCTATTGTAGAGCGCGGACTCGTCGAAGAGACGATAGAGGCTCTTCGAGGTAAAGGCGTTATCTATGAAAAAGACGGAGCGCTTTGGTTCCGCACGACAGACTTTGGTGATGATAAAGATAGGGTCTTAATAAAGGCCGACGGCAAGCGCACGTACTTTGCCTCGGACGTAGCCTACCATATGGAAAAACTCAGGCGCGGCTTCGATAAAGTCATAGACATATGGGGCGCTGACCACCACGGCTATCAAGGGCGCATACGTGCGCTATTCAAGGCCTTTGGCGAAGACGACAAGCGTTTGGATATTATCTTCATACAGCTCGTAAGCCTCTTGAGGAACGGCGAGCCGGTCTCTATGAGCACGCGCGGCGGAGAGTTCGTAACGCTTAAAGAGGTCGTAGATGAGGTCGGTAAGGATGCCTGCCGCTTTACATTCATGATGCGCAGGTCCGATGCACAGCTCGACTTTGATCTTGAACTCGTAAAGATTCAAGCACCGGAGAACCCTGTATACTACGTCCAGTACTGCCACGCGCGTATTATGAGTATTTTAACACTTGCCAAAGAAAAAGGTTTTGAGCTCTCAGATAACGCCGACGAATCAATAGTCGAAAGGCTCAAAGAGAGTGACGAGATAAAACTTATTAAGAAGCTCGCCGCATTTGAGGAGGTTGTAGAGAAGAGTGCTATTGAGATGGAACCGCACAGGATTGCCTTCTACCTTCAGGAACTGGCCGCGATATTCCATTCGTTTTACGGACGTAACCGTGTAGTCTTAGACGACGACAAGGACTTAACGTTTGCCCGCATGGGGCTATCGAAGGCCGTAAGCGTTGTTATCAAGAACGGCTTGGCTATGCTTGGCGTATCGGCTCCCGATAAGATGTAGTCTTTAAGTAATTATAGAGAATAAAAAAAGACCGCACAAAGAGGAAATCCCTTTGTGCGGTCTTTTAATCTTTACCGATGATTAGTACTTTATAAGTGAGAAGACACTGTGCGGAGCGATTCTTTCGCGCCCCTTAAGGTCGTTCAACTCCACTATGAAAGAACAGTCGACGATATTGCCTTCGAGCTTTTCGACGAGCTTGATTACCGCCTCTGCCGTACCGCCTGTGGCGAGAAGGTCGTCGGCTATGAGCACGCGCTGACCTTTCTTAATGGCATCCTGGTGAATCTCAAGTGTATCCTCGCCATACTCAAGCGTGTAGGTTGCCTTATGGGTCTTATAGGGCAATTTGCCGGGCTTTCTTACGAGCACGACTCCGCATCCGAGCTTATAGGCAAGGGCCGCGCCTACGATAAATCCGCGCGCCTCTATGCCGACGATTACGTCGATATCTTTATCCAAGTAGTGGTGGCTCATTAGATCCACCATGCGCTGAAAGGATACTGGATCCTGACAGAGTGTAGTTATGTCCTTAAATAATATTCCTTCCTTTGGAAAATCCGGTACGTCTCTGATTGCCTCTCTTAGTTTATCTACCATAGTTGTCTTAGATCAAGTCTGTTGACGTGATGTTCCTTTCATTGAAGTAATCTTTTAGTTTTTTTAGCGAACGGGCGACTATCTGTCGTATTCTTTCGCGCGTTACGCCAAATCTTTTACCTATATGCTCGAGTGTTTCAGGCTCGCAATCTATACCGAATCTGCGGCTTATTACGGCACGCTCATACTTACTCAGGCACTTTAGGAGACACTTGGGAAGCATTACCCTCTGAGTGTCGTCGCTTAGCACATCTATTGGAGAAGGCCTGCGGTCGTCTTCAATTCTATCGAGGAGTGTCTCGTCGGTCTCGGTGCTGAGCGCGGCATCGATGGAACTTTCTTTATGAGATATTCCCTCGAGCCTTCCTATATACTTACAGGTAAAGCCCGTGTCCTTCGATAGTTCTTCGTCGGTAGCCTCACGCTTAAGTCTTTCCTTAAGCTCTACCCTAACGCGCTTTATGCGCCCCATGTCGGTCGTTACATGTATGGGAAGTCTTACGACCATTGCCTGATTCTTTATCGCCCTGTCTACGGCTTGGCGTACCCAATAGGTCGCGTATGTTGAGAACCTGCAGCCCTTGGAGCCCTTAAATAACTCTACGGCCCTTATAAGCCCGATATTGCCTTCTTCTATGAGATCTTGGAGTTGAAGACCTTTGTACATATAGTGCTTTGCAATATTAACGACGAGCCGCAAGTTAGACTCTATCATCCGTCTTCTGGCGTCTCTATCGCCACGTCCTATCTTTATGGATAATGTTTTTTCTTCGGATGCCGTGAGGAGCGGATAGTTCTTTATCCCGTTGAAGTAGATCTTTAAGGTATCGGTACTGCTCGACGCATTGGTCTTTGCCGAAGCCTTGCTGTCTCTAACGATAGAAACTTTAGGCTTGGCATCGAAGGCATTTTCGTCGTTTTCTTTCTTTACCGTATTAACTTTATGTGCCACAGCTAATCACCTTATTCCCTTCAGACTTAGGGGTTGGTAAGGTCGTGACGATCTACATCATGTTGCCTTAATTAACTTATACTACAAAGCTCATTTTAAGGCAAGAAGAAAAGAGGATTTCGCTTCTTCTTACCGTCCCTAATCTCAAAGTGCAGGTGTACGGTAGTGGCATTCCCTGAGTCTCCGGCAAGGGCGATACGCTCGCCGCGCTTGACGGTCTCTCCCCTCTTAACGGTGTTTTTGTCGTTATGCGAGTATACGGTAAAGAAGCCGCCCTTGTGCTCTATTATGACTACATTTCCGAAGCCGCGCATGCCGCTGCCCGAATAGACGACCTTGCCTGCGGCAGAGGACTTTACCGCCTGACCGCGCGAGGCTCTTATGTCGATTCCATAGTGCATGGAATCGCCGCGCATGCCGAATTTAGAGATAACCTTGCCCTTTATCGGCCAGACGAAGCGCCCCTTTTCGACTTTTGCTACGACCCGCCGGGGCTTCTTATAAGACGGCGGTGGTTTCTTAAATGGAACGACCCTCTTAACCGACCTTACTCCGGGTATGAAGATACTCTGCCCAGCCCTTATCTTGGTGGGGTTCTTTATGTTATTTACTTCAGCAACGTCCTGCAGATCGACCTTATAGGTGTAGGATATCCGCCAAAGGGTTTCGCCTTTGCCGACCTTGTGGTAGACACCCTTAGAGGCAATACAGCTCGAGACAGTGAGCGTTAATGCTACCAAGAGTAATATTTTATAGGCAGATTTCATGTTCATATAATCTTTATAAGTAAAAGACCTAAGATGATGAGTGCCGTAGCGGCTATAGTTATAACGTTAAAGTACTTCTCTATAAACTTCTTTATCGATTCTCCGTAGTGATATATTATGGCGGCTACAATAAAGAACCTTAAGGCTCTGCCGATTATAGATGCGAATATGAAGACCCACAGGTCTATCTTAAATGCCCCTGCTCCTATAGTGAATAACTTATAGGGGACGGGCGTGAAGCCTGATATAGCTACGGCCCATGCCTCGTACTTCTTGTAGAAGTCGCCTATACGGTTAAAGCTCTCGCTCAGGCCGTATAGCTCCAGAATGCTATCACCAAATGCCCCCATAAAGTAGAACCCTATGGCGTAACCCCCTACTCCACCAAGGACCGATCCGGTCGTGACTATCAAGGCATAGCGAAAGGCTCTCGTAGGCATGGATACGGCAAGGGCTACCAAGAGCACGTCGGGTGGTATCGGGAAGAAGCTCGCCTCGGCAAATGCCAAGAAGAATAATGCCCACGGCCCGTAGCGTGTATCTGCCCACTTAAGTACCCAGTCGTATGTTTTTCTGACGGACTTTAACAACTCTTAGAGGTCCCCTCTAAGTGCCAGCCGCTCTTCCCTATGAGCTTTACGAACCTGCACCCTCCGAGGCGTCTCTCAGTGAAGCTATCGCCTTGGCGCGTAATGATTAAAAGCTCCTGACTCTCTTCCCCTCCGACCGGTATTACGAGTCGGCCGCCATCGGGGCTTAATTGCATTGAAAGTGCCTCCGGTACTTCAGGAGATCCGGCCGCTACGATTATTGCATCGAAGGGGGCTTCTTCGGGCCAGCCAAGCGTGCCGTCGCCGTAGCGTATCAAGACCTTTGCGTAGCCTTGGGCATCGAGTGTTTTCTTTGCGCGAGATACGAGAGCCGAGACGCGCTCAATTGAAAAGACCCTCTCGGCTATGAGCGAGAGTACGGCGGCCTGATAGCCGCATCCAGTGCCTACCTCCAAGACCTTCTCCGTTCCACGAAGCTTAAGTGCCTCTATCATGTAGGCGACCATAAAGGGCTGGGAGATTGTCTGGCCTTCCCCTATGGGGAGAGGAAAGTCGCTATAGGCTTGAGCGTGCAAGCCCTCTTCGACGAAGAAGTGGCGCGGCACACGTAGCATCGCATCTATTACGCGAGGGTCTGTAATACCTCGCGGCAGTAACTGCTCCGAGACCATGGTCTTTCTTGCGCGTGCGTATATGTCTTTTTTATTTGTCATTATATCTTCCAATACTGGAGTTCGCTTATGGCCGAGTAATTTGTCATGTCGAGGTGTATGGGCGTTACAGATATATACCCCTTCTTTATGGCCGCAAAGTCCGAATCCTCGCCGCCGCTCCAGTGGGTGATGTCGCCTGCTATCCAGTAGTACTTCTTCCCTCTTGGGTCGGTCTTCTCTATGACGGTATCGCCACCGTAGGAGCGCTTACCCTGTTTAGTTATGCGCGCGCCCTTTATATTTTTTGTGTGCGGAATATTTACGTTCAGGAGTGTATCCGAAGGTAAGCCGTTCTTAAGTACAAGGCGTGATACCTTTGTGGCAAACTTGGCACTTGCGGTAAAGTCAAAGTCCTTCCTGCCGACGAGCGAAAATGCGATAGATGGTATGCCCATAAGGACACCCTCCATCGCCGCCGAGACCGTGCCTGAGTAAGATACATCCTCGCCAAGGTTTTCGCCTCGGTTAATTCCCGACACAACGAGCTTCGGTGGCCTTGGCAGGAGCTTACCTACGGCTATCGTTACGGCATCTGTCGGAGTGCCGTCTACGGCAAACTCTCTTTCACCAAGTTTTTCTATACGCAGAGGTCTGTGGAGGGTAAGCGAATGGCTCGCCGCACTACGCTCTCTGTCGGGAGCTACGATATACACCTCGCCAAGGCGCGAGACGGCCTTAGCCAGAGCCTTAATACCCTCTGAACGCACGCCGTCGTCGTTGGAGACGAGGATGATGTCCTTTTGTTTTGTGGAGGAAGCCATATAACTTAATATATTACTATAAATGGTCTTCTATATAAATATAAATATGAGGGTTGAGTGAATATTGCGGAAGATATACTAAGCTTGGCGAAGGGTCAGTACCGTTACCTCGGGCGGTGCTCCGAAGCGTACCGGAAGCATCAACGTCCCTACACCTCGTGTTATGTAGGTCTGGCGCAGGCCATCCCGTACCAGCCCTGCCTTATACTTCTGCCCGAATTTGCTCGGCAGGTACGGCGCACCGAGTAGTGGCACATTGACCTGTCCGCCGTGGGTGTGGCCTGAAAGAACGAGATCAATGCGCTCGCCGAGCAGGTCTATCTCTTCGTTTATGTCGGGGTTATGGCTAAGGAGTATTCTAACGGAACCTTTATCTGCCTTCTTAGTGAGGTTCATTATTGAACCATTTGACCAGTAGTCGTCTATGCCTATGAGGGTTATCTTTTCATTACCTTTCTTTATATCAAGGCCCTTCTTTAACTCAACGCTCTCGTTACGCAGAAATACAGCACCGAGTTTCTTTGCGAATTCGTCTACAATAATTCGTGCCGCGGCCTCACCATCCCACATGTCGTGGTTACCGAGTACGGCGTATATCCCCATAGGGGCTTTTAGTACGGAAAAGGCAGCTGTTAATTTATCGAGGTGCTTTTTGTTGAACTCTCCAACTGAGGTCGAGAGGAACTTTGTAGCTCCTGTAACGTAGTCGCCTCCAAGGAGTATCAAGTCGGGCTTCTTGCTCATCACGGCAAGTGCGGACTCTCTTAAGAGCTTTTTTGTTACTGTAATAGAAGAGTGCGTATCGCTCAAGAGTGCCACCTTCAGGCCGTCAAAGCCCTTTGGAAGCGCTCTCAACTTCACATCACGCTCTACGACTTCAATGCCGTAGGAGCTTGTATTATAGAAGCCCTTGCCGACACCCAGTACGACTCCCGCGCGCATGGCATTGGAGATGAAACTGCGCCTCGTCATTCTTTTTTTCTTAAGTGGGGGCTTAGTGGTCAAGGTGATATGTCTTTCGGGGGTAAGTCCTTAAAGTTTATTTATACCATTCATGGCGGCCTGCTTGTAGGCATCCGAGAGTGTCGGGTAGTTGAATACTACATCTTTAAAGTACTCTATTGTACCTTGAAAGGCAAGCACGGCCTGACCGATATGTATAAGCTCGGAAGCCCCCTCGCAGATGATATGTACGCCAAGGAGTTTTAGATCTTCCCTATTAAATAAGAGCTTCAGCATACCATGTTTGTCGCCTGTGATTTGACCTCGCGCGACCTCCTGAAAGAGTGCCGAGCCTGATTCATATGGCACGCCCGCCTTGGTGAGTTCTTCTTCGGTCTTGCCGACCATGGATATCTCAGGGATTGTATATATGCCAAAGGGAAGGTCAAATGGCAGAGTACATACAGCATTATCCCCGGTTGCGTTACCTTCGGTTCCAGCGCTAATGGCGTGGCATACGGCACGCCTGCCCTGTTCTCTTGAGGTAGAGGCCAGTGAAGGAAACCCTATGACATCTCCCACGGCATAGACGTTTTCAAGAGTGGTCTGATAATTATCATTCACATCTATGATACCACGGTCGCTCACCTTAACGCCGAGTTCTTTTACATTAAGCGCGTCGACATTGCCTATGCGCCCCATCGTATATAAGACCTTGTCGGACTTTACATGCTTACCGCTCTTTAGCTCTGTCAATACACCTCCGTCATCGTCTACGGTAATGCAGCTCACCTCCTCGCCAAGGCGCAGAACTATAGCCGTATGGCGCATCCAGTACTTGAGGCTCTCGACCACCTCCCTGTCGGCAAAGCCGAGCATCTCGGGTCTCTTCTCAATGAGTGTTACCTTAACGCCGAGGCATGAAAATATGCTCGCGTACTCGCACCCTATCACGCCTGCGCCGATTATGGTGAGCCGCTCAGGAAGTCTGTTAAGCGCAAGTATCGTATCGCTGTCATATACGTGGTCTTCATCGAATGGTATGCCCTCTGGGCGCGCCGGGCGAGTGCCTGTTGAGATGATTATCACCCCAGCCCTTAGCCTTTCGCTTACAGAGTTCTTGTCCTTTACGATGAGTGTGAACTTATCTTCAAAGCTGGCTTCACCGTAAACTATATCGATGCCGTTTCGTGTGAAGTGATCCATGATGACCGACATCTGGTTGCGTATGACCTCGGTCTTTCTGTATATAAGCTCTCCGAGTGTAACGTCACGCCCTATGGCGCACTGAAAGCCGTAGACGGCACGCGCCTTAAGCCCTGAGAGGAATAAGGCCGTCTCACGTAAGGTCTTGCTCGGTAGAGTTCCCGTATGCAAGCCCGCGCCACCGATATATGGGTTACGCTCTATTATGGCTACCGTCTTGCCGAGCTTCGAAGCCTGTACGGCCGCCTTCTCCCCGCCCGGGCCGGAGCCAATGATTAGTACGTCGTATTCCCTTATATTACCTGAATTCATGGTTCAGATTATAGCAGAAGCAGAATAAGAAGCTAACGTTTACTCGCTTCTTTTCCTTGCATTTCCAGCCCTTAAACGTATAATATTGTAGATTAGAGTTTCTTGAAAAAACTACTTACCCTTAATGGAGGAATAAATTGTCTACAATAACCGACATATACGCAAGAGAAGTCCTTGATTCACGTGGTAACCCCACAGTAGAGGTGGAGGTCGTAACCGATAGCGGCACTACGGGACGGGCAATTGTGCCTTCCGGAGCTTCTACCGGGAAGTTCGAGGCCGTAGAGCTTCGCGACACAAAGAAGAAACGCTACCTTGGCAGAGGCGTTCAAGGTGCGGTCAGAAATGTCGAAGCAAAGCTCGCCCCTGAGATAATCGGCCTCGATTGCAGAGATCAGGTCTACATAGATGAGTTAATGATATCACTTGACGGTACGCCGAATAAGAAGAAGATCGGTGCAAATGCAATGCTTGGCGTTTCTCTGGCAACGGCAAAGGCCGGAGCGCAGATTACGAGGCAGTCTCTATATAATTACATCGGCGGCACAAACGCACGCACCCTCCCCGTGCCCCTTATGAATATAATAAACGGCGGAGCGCACGCCGATAATAATCTGGATATTCAGGAATTCATGGTAGTCCCTGCCGGTGCGCCGTGCTTCAAGGAGAGCTTAAGAGCAGGCGTTGAGATATTCCACGCCCTAAAGGATATTCTAAAGAAGAAGGGGTTGAATACCGCAGTTGGAGACGAAGGCGGCTTTGCGCCGAACCTGCGTGCCAATGAGGAGGCCATCGAGGTCATCATCAAGGCCATAACAAAGGCCGGATATAAGGCTGGCAAAGACGTATTCATAGCCCTTGACGTGGCGGCGAGCGAGTTCTATAAGGCAGGCAAGTATACCTTGGAAGGCAAGAAGGTAACGAGTTCTAAGATGGTCGACTACTTGAGCGGACTCGTTAAGAAGTACCCAATCGTATCGATAGAGGACGGCTTGGACGAAGACGACTGGAAGGGCTGGAAGAC
>DAOVKH010000137.1 GCA_030631875.1 Deltaproteobacteria bacterium
GCTATCTGGTCTGTTGTGGCGGTACCGTTGGTGGCGGATATCTCCGTACCATTAACGGCGACCCACATCTGCTGATTACCGTCAAGAGCGGTACTGTGACAGTTAAAACATGCCTGGGCGTTGTTCGGGTCGGCATGCACCTGGTCTGGCGAAAGGCCTATGAACGCGAAGCCCATGACCAATGTCAGTAGGAGGGTCAGAAGAATATTGCCCGACCAACCGCTTCTTTCTCTGTTTGTCTTTATGAATTTCTTAGACATGCGCCCTCCTTACTGAGCTTAGAACGTTCCTAATTGGAAAAGTTTAATGTTGCCTATTTCTATTTATGATAATGTTTCAGCTAGCTAAAGATACCTGAAATCAAGAAACAAGAAAACCCCAAAGATCTCTTTACTAAAGAGCCGATGGGGTTTCAAAGACTTACTCCCACTTCGGCGGCCCTTCAAACCCTTCGAGGTTTTGCGTTTTAGGCCTGCTACTGAAAGCCCTCTGCAACTCGCCCCGGATTGGGTCAGTGACTCTGCGCTCCGGTCTTATCGAGCCGGGTTGCTATTGTCGGTGGTACTTCTTTACTTCTCAATATTACTTGCTTTATAAAAAACTTCAAGGACACAACGCCCTCTCTCTCTTACCTTAAAGAGATATCTAACGCCTACAATATTCGTGCAGAATACTCTGAATACGCTACTATTATAACCCCTCGCCGCAAAGTATGTCAAGGCAATTCTTAAAAAGAATTAATAGTAGAGACAACTACTGACGATAGAATAAATGCAAAAAACAGGCCAGCTTTACACTGCTATAAGGGCTTGTTTTTAAAGAGATTAAAGACTGACTCCTATCTGCGCATAGTAAAACTTTTCAAAACAAGGTGAAAGTGCGCAACATTTTCACACCACTATATCTTGTACCGAAAAAAGAATCAATACATATATGCGGTAAATAATGAGAAGGCTCCTTACTTCAAAGGAGCGCTATGGAAGCCGCCGCCGCTTTCGGCCTTGGCTATACGCTTCATCTCAGAGAGCCTTTGCTTCATACCTTCGAGTTCATCTTCGTTAGCTTCGGCTCTATCGCCCTCAACGGTGTCGTTAGCCTTGTAGTATTTAATAGCGCTCTCCTCAGCCCTTACGGCGGAATCAAAGTCTCCGCTCATAGCATAGGCGCGCGCCAACATATCATATATCTCGGAGCTGTCGTCTTTCTCTTTGAGAGCCTCATTCAGTACAGTTACGATATCCTCTACCCTCTTATCTACGAGATAGAGGCTAGCCAGCTCAAGGCGTTTAAGCCAAGGCGGGTTATTCTTATCTATTATGTCGGTTCTTTCAAGCTCACTCTCGAGTGTCTCTATCCTTCTGCTCATGCCGCGCTTACGTTTTGTTCGCTCGACCATAGACTCTAAGTGCTCGGCTTGAGGGTTTAGCAGTAAGGCTCGCTCCCATGACTCAATGGCTTCTTTAAGCTCGTCGAGTCTGTAATGCGCCATACCGATGGCCTCGTCTGTCTTGTAGAAGCTCGGATATCCGTCCCGTGCCTCCTTCAGGACGGCTATGGCCTCCTTTGGTTTATTGGAGTGTAGGTACGCTATGCCGAGCCTGTAGTTATCCCTCCAAGAAAACTCGTCTTTATTCTCTGCCCTTATGGCCTCAAGGATATCTATATTCGCCTGGAGTTCATCGAGTGTCACATAAGGTATCGGCATGGGCATCGGCTCTATCACCTCTTCCTCAAAGTACGGCGGCAATATGATTGCCGCCGCAACAGCGAACGCAACTATGATGGTTGCCGCTATAATGACTACTCTGCTCTTCTTTTCCATATACCGATCCAATTCTAATCTTCCCTAAATATCATAAAAAAAGGAGCTAGAAGAAGCTCCTTAGAATATGTCGATTATTTTATCAGCACCGGCTTTATGCCCTTAAAGCCAGTGCCTATCTCTCAGGCTCCACCTTTGCCTAAATAAGACCCAAAGAAACTCGCCTATTGATTATGGCACTTCTGGCAGAGGTTACGGAGCGTACCGGTGCTCGCATCGTATGCGGCATCATTGATATTAACGTCACCACTGGCGTCCAAGAAGACGAGATTGGAGTGGTCGAGCGTATCATCGCCGCCAAGGGCCGGCCTGTTGGGGTTTCCACCGCCGTGCGCATAGTGGCAAGAGAGACATAGCGGCTGTTCATCGCCACCGATAGAACTTGTAAGTTGAGCGTCCACAACCCTCGTAACGCCAACATCAGCGGCAACAAAAGTAGTCGAATCGGTGTGCTGGTTCGTTCCCGCTACTCCACTTTCTATAACAACATCACCTACAGGATGGCGTATCCACGGACTCGTGCCTGTATCTCCGGGCCCTTCGCCACCACCCGAGGCTCCGCCCATATTTGCGTCACCGCTTATGCCGTAGAAGGTCTCGTGGCACTTACCGCACCACGCCGACATGCCCCTGCCCTCGCCGTCGACAGGCTTTCTTCTAAAGCTAACCTGATCTCTCTCGTACTTACTTATCTTCTCTGCCGCCGTACCACTCGTAGTATTTGCCGACCAGTTGTATACGTCGGTAGTCGTAGCACCGCCGCCCTCGGTAGCACCGTAACCATAGGTAATATCGACCCTGGCCGGATCGGTCCTGTCGTCGTTCAGAGGGTAGCCAGGATTATATCTGAGATTTCTGTAATTGGTGTTGCCGTGGTTATCGTGGCAGTATAGGCAGTTGAATGTATTGCCGTGCTTACCCGTTACCGCACTCCATCCACCGGCGGCTCCCTCATATCCCGGAGGAAGAGTCGCACTCACATTACCACCAAGGTTATGGCGATTGTTATCATTGCTGTAATTACCGTGCGCGAAGTTACCGGCAGAAGGTACGGACTGACCGGCGGCTATATCTCCGGTCACATCGGGAGGAATCGGATTGGTAAGGCTTGCATTATTACCGTCATGGCAATAAAGGCATAACTCAAGTGCGGTGGCTTTTCTTAAGAGGGTAGGATAAGTAGTAATCTCACCACCATATATAAGTGAACCACTCGTACCACCCTGAACACCGTGCATAGTATGGCACTGTGAACACGCTATGGAGTCGATATTATTGTTATAGGCATCACCTTGCGCATGATAAAGACCAGCCTCAGGCACACCCGGCATTATCAGGGTTGATAACGACCAGATGGAGACGCAAAGCGCAACAACTATAACTGGTAGGCGCACACCTATCCCTTTAAAAGACATGTCATAGTCCTCTACTTAAATATACTTATTCGTTTGCCAGCTTTCTCTACTATATATATCACACCTTCACCGTCAAAGTCAATGTCTACGGGAAAATTCAGTAAACCCATATTGTTACCTTCAGTACCTACACGGTTAAGTTCCACATCATCCTCATCGAAGATTACAACCCCACGGATAGCATCTACGAGCCATAACCTCCCCTCTGTATCAACACGCCCTCCGGCCGGAAGCCCGAGTGTTCCGCCCCTACCCTCTACACCTTGAAAACTAATAATATACTCTCCTGAAAGAGTGTATCTATGCACAACACGCCCTAAGAAAAACGGGGTAAGGAGGTATACAGTCTCTTCTCCGACTACAACCGATGTTATAGAGTCGAGCTCTTTCCCGAATCTTCCTACATAACCCCCTGAGGGGTCGAATATTAGACACTCGCCTTGGCTCTTGTTTATTACGAATAGATTGCCGGCAACGTCCATGTCTATGTCGCCGGGCAGGAAGTCCTCTGCGTACTCTTCCTTATCCGGAGCGATACGCCTTATGGACTTACCTCGAAGGTTGAATACCTCTACATACGGGCGCGACTCCTGAGCAAGGTAAATATTATCGTCTCTGACCAATATATCGGTAGGGTTACCTATACCGTGCTTCAACCCCAAACGGAAAATAGGACTTCCGTCAAGGCCAAGTATAAATACATCCCCGCTCGTAGAGTCGGCTAAGTATATCTCACCGTGCTCCTTATCGATAAATATAGCCGAAGGTGACTCAAAGGCGTCTCCATCGAATTCCTCTATAAAACCCCTGAGACGTGGGTCTATACTTGGCGAAGCAACCTCGCCAAGAGCCATTGATTGAGTACAGATGATAGTGAGCAGGAAAAAAAACGCAAAGAAAGCCTTGGTAGATAAAAAGAGGTCTCTGACCATCGATGATATCATACGACTACAACGCTCCTTTAAGTGTCATCAGGTTCCACTGTGCGCCTCGGTCATTGGGGGCTGATTCAAGGATCTTCTCAAACTCCCTTACGGCATCGACGACAAGCCCCGACTTCTTATAGGCGGTGGCAAGGTTATACCTGACCGCATTGTCCGAAGGGTTGATGCTCAAGGCCTCGACGTAGTGGGCTATGGAATCCACGTCGCTCCACAGCAAGATTTCATCCTTCCATGAGAGGTTTCTATCGTATGCGACAAGGAAGGACGTAGTGACCAACGATAGAGCAATGACCGTTTCAACCTTTAAGAACAAGGAATGGGTCTCCTTTGGGTTTAGTGGATTATTACGGTGTGGAAACTACGCCCCGCATCACAGAGCCGTACGATGCTGACCGTATATGACGGATGGCCTGAGCATATGAGCTTTGTGCAGTTAAGAGCAAGGCGCGCGCATAGCGGATAATCAATAGACCTCCGGTGCGCCTTCGTTTAAGTCAACAAAGCGCTCACCAAAGCCTAAGTCGTCAGAAAGATCCGTCGGGTCGTAGGGTTCTACTTCCTCGATCTCTTCATCTTCGTACGCTTGAACATCTATCGCCTCGAAGACCCTTATAGCTTTAGTTCCGTCGGATATATATATACGCCCGTCATCACC
>DAOVKH010000223.1 GCA_030631875.1 Deltaproteobacteria bacterium
AAGCCCTCTCCGGGCGTTATACGGCGCGCGTAATTGAGGGTGTTAAGGTCGGGGAGTCTCCCGATTGGCTAAAGGAACGCCTCACAGCGCACGGCCTTCGAGCGATAAATAACGTAGTAGACGCTACGAATTATATACTCCTTGAGCTTGGTCAGCCTCTCCACGCATTTGACTTAGCGAAGATTAGCGGAGATTGTATTACCGTACGCACGGCAAAAGAGGGAGAGAGTATTACCACGATAGACGAAGTCGAGAGAACCCTCACAGGTGAGATGCTCGTCATAGCCGATGAGGCAGGGGCGCAGGCCATAGCAGGCGTTATGGGAGGTAGTGCTACAGAGGTCGACTCGGCTACGACAGACCTGCTCCTTGAGAGTGCGCACTTTCTTCCGTCGAGTGTCAGGCGTACTTCACGCTTACTTGGCCTTTCGAGCGACTCTTCATATAGGTTTGAGCGTGGCGTAGATATCTCAGGCGTTGCCCTTGCCTTAGATAAATTAACAGAGCTTATAGTTAAGTTGGCCGGAGGCGAGGTGAAGGGGACTACTATAGACGAGTACCCGCGCCCCGTTACGACGGCGGCCGTAGCGCTTAATATTGAGCGCGCTTCAAGGTTCCTCGATATGGAGCTTACCGCAGGTGAAGTTACAGGGATATTAAGTGGTCTTGGCATGGAGGTTACCGCTGGTGTAGGTGAGGGCGTGCTACTCTGTACACCTCCTGCATATCGCCTTGATATACAGGCCGAGGAGGATCTCTTAGAGGAGGTCGCTCGCATAAAGGGCTACGATAATGTGCCGGCCATTATGCCGACGATAAAAGTAGCTCCGAACGAACCGTCTAAGTTGTTTTCATTTAAGCGCAGAGTCAGAGACCTCCTATCCGGCGACGGCTTCTTGGAGGCCATTAATTATAGCTTTGTTTCTTTGGAGAGTGCGCCATATAATGCCGCACTCGGCACTATGAAGGAAGAAGATATAGTACGATTAATAAACCCTCTCTCCGATGAGCAGTCCGTTATGAGGCCGTCGTTGTTGCCATCACTCTTAAGTAACCTGAGCCTGAATGTATCGCACAGAAGCGAGAATATTAGGTTATTTGAGGTTAGCCCTGTATTTTCCGTCGCAAAGGGTAAAGAGCTACCTAAGGAGAGCACGCACGCCTCGGCCGTAATCTACGGCAAGCGAAACGGCACGGGCTGGAACAAAGATGGTTCAGAGGTAGATTTCTACGATATTAAGGGTACGGTCGAGAGGCTTATAATATCTCTTGGAGTGAGCGCAGAGGTTAGCTTCTTGCCCGCCAAGGACTCCGCCATGCTTCACCCGGGCAGGAGTTCTGAGTTAACTATAGACGGAAGCTCAATTGGCCTCTTCGGTATGCTTCATCCCGATATAGCCGCCAGGTATAGCCTTGTTCAGCCGACGGCCGTTATGGAGCTTGACATGGACGTTCTTATTAAGTTCACCGGCACTATCGGCAATTATGTAAAGCTACCAAAGTATCCGTCCTCTGAACGTGATATTGCATTTGTAGTAGATAGCCAAATCCCGTATTCCGATATCTTAAGAGTTATTCGAGGGATTGACACAAAACTTATTGAAAACGTTGAAGTCTTTGATGTATACTGTGGGGAGAATATAGCCGAGGGTAAGGTGAGCCTCGCCGTAAGGGTGGTCTATCGTGCGGCAGATAGGACGCTCAAACAAGTTGATGTGGACGACGCGCACGCAAAGGTCTTAGGCGTTCTCACAGAGAAGTTTGATATTGAGGTTCGTAAGTAGTTTCTTTTTAATCTTAACAGGTGCTAATAGGGAGGGGATTATGACTAAGGCAGACCTCGTGGAAGTTGCATTTGAAACAGTAGGGTGTTCTAAGAAGGACGTGGCCGAGGTTGTGGATCAGGTATTTGAATCCATAAAGTGCGCGTTAGAAAAGGGTGATAAGGTCAAGGTCTCAGGCTTCGGTAACTTTACCGTACGCCATAAGAAGGCCAGGCGCGGACGCAACCCTCAGACCGGTGAAGAGATAACCATCGGCGAGCGTAACGTCATGACATTTAAGGCGAGTCAAATCCTCAAAGATGCCGTCAACTCAGGCGGTAGCTAAAAGCAGTGTCCAACAAAGCGGAAGATAGCGTAATCCCTGAGAGGCTTTACTTTAAGATAGGTGAAGTCGCTAAGATTACGAAGGTCAAACC
>DAOVKH010000169.1 GCA_030631875.1 Deltaproteobacteria bacterium
ATAAATCTTGTCGCTTATGTAAAAACTCTTACTTAAAATAAATTTGGTGAGTCGTCCGGGACTCGAACCCGGGGCCGCCTGCTTAAAAGGCAGATGCTCTACCAACTGAGCTAACGACTCACAGGTACTTAGCAATATAATACGCAGAACTTATCTGAAGAACCGAACCATTATAAATACCATAAACTAACGGCGCATGTCAATCCAAATATAGGGGTTAATCGAAACCGCCGCCGGTTTTCTTAACGTAGCTTTGCTTTATGAGTGCGTCTGCCACCATAGATACAGCACTTATCATTAGCGCACCGACAAAGGCCGGCAACGCGCCGTCTATCGTGAAACCTTCTACCATAATACTCACTATAAAGAGTATAACGCCATTTATAACGAGCGTAAAGAGCCCGAATGTGAAGAAGTTCACAGGAAAAGATATCAACTTAAGTATAGGCCTTAATGTTGCATTGAGTATGCTGAGTATGATTGCGGCAATTACGGCGACGACCTCGTCCTCAACCTCTATGCCGGGCAATATATGTGGCATAGCCAGCATAGCCGCTACGAATAAGGCAATACGCAAGATGAATCTTACCATGGTTTCTTAATAGAACTCCTTATTGGAGAATACGTCAGCAACAAACACCCTGGAGTTTTCTTTGATTGAAGAAGTCATATATTAACCTGTCTCTCTGAGAAAATTCTAAGGCTCTAAGAGCAACCGCCCTTAGAGAATTTGGTCTTGGGCTTAGCTTTAGGCTTACCACCGCCGCTCGAATCGGAAGGCGAAGAACCTTTTGCCTTCTTTTTATCGGGCTTTGCATCGGCTTTGGCGTCGGATTTGGCCTCGGGCTTGGTTTCGGGCTTGGCTCCGGATTTTGCGTAATCGGTCTTATACCAGCCCGTCCCTTTGAGGTGAAATGAAGAGAGCGACATAAGCTTTTCGAGCTTACCGCCACACTCCTCACACTTGGTCAGTGCCTTATCCGAAAACTTCTGTATCTCCTCAAAGTGCCCTCCGCACCCCTTACACTCATACTCATAGGCAGGCATCATCAACTCCGATATAATTTGATTTCAAAGCCCTAAGATCTCTTCTTATCATCTTCATCCTTGCCCTGAGTGTCGTTCTTCGTCTCAGGTTTATCTTTATCAAATGTCTCTGCCGTAGTCATGGCACGAAAGAATTTAATTATAATGTCGATAAAACTTCTACTTCGCTTTTCAAAGTGAGGTCGTATGGACTCAACCTCTTTACCAAGCTCGACGTTAAATGATGCCGACTTTCTGAGTGCCAAGACCTGCGAAGGGAAGATACTCCTATGCCCTGTCATCAGGAAACTTATTATACACGCAACGGCCGCGTAAGATCCTATCTCCGGGCCGAATAATTCGACGGCCATGATGGAGGCTGTAATCGGCGTATTGGCCGCTCCGGCAAGTAAGCTGACTATGCCTATGGCCGCGAAGGTTCCGGGATTAAGCCCCAAGATGTTTGCGAAGAATACTCCTGCCGTAGCACCTATAAAAAATATCGGCGAAATAATACCTCCAGTACCTCCGCTTCCAAATGTAATGCTCGTAAATAGCATCTTTATGAGGAAAGCTCCAAAGAATATCTCGCCGCCTATGAGGGCGCGCTCTACGACACTATCGCCTACACCTAAAAAATCTTCAGAGAATATCATCGCCAAAACAACCAATACACAGCCGCCTATGAACCCCTTATAAGGCACCCACAACTTTATACTCGATATGCGGGCCTTTGTCCAATTCATAAACTCTATGAAGACGAAGGAACATAGACCAAAGAATACCCCTGAAAGTGCGACGATTATAAAGAACGACTCCGTAAAAATAGGAACAAAGTCCAGCGCATGGTGGGTATACGAAACTCCTAAATAATTGGCGACCTGAAAGCCTACTATACCGGCGACGAATGAAGGCAATAGGACGTCATACATCATGCCTCCGACGAATAAGACCTCTATGCCGAATATCGCACCAGCCACCGGCGCGCCAAAGACACTCGCAAAGCCCGCGCTGATGCCGCATATAACAAGCTTCTTTCTGTCTACATCGTTAAAGCCTACGAGTGAAGCGAGCATGCTCGTAAGGCCCGCTCCAATCTGCGCGGCAGGGCCTACCTTCCCGGCTGAACCACCCGATACGATAGTTATGACCGTAGCAATGAGCTTAACCGGAACGACCCTTGCCTTAATTCTACCTGATGTTCTATGTACGGCCTCTATAATCTTCTCCGTACCGTAGCCTCTGGCCTCACGGGCAAAGAGGTCTATCAACAGCGCGCTTATAAAGAAGGCTACGGGCATGAGTAAGAAATAATACGAAGTGTCGCCACGAAGAGTGTAGCCCCATTCAAGAAGCTCCAAGAAAATATAGGTAGAAGCCCCTACGAGCGCACCTATGCAGGTGGCCAGGAAGAACCACTTAAATACACTTATGAATATAACCCCACTCTCTGTCAGAGAATCTTTCATCTCCATGAGAACTCACCTAACCCTCTTTATAAAGAACTACCTCTTGCCCCTGCCATTACCACCCTTACCTTTACCGCCGCCGCCATTACCACCTTCTCTCGCACCTTTATCCTTCTTGCCCTTTACGGACTCATTTATATCCTTAAAGCTCTTGCCGCCGCCGCGCATCTTCACGACTTCACTTGCGGCAAGACCGTAGTGCTCGCTTATGAACTTTGTATTAACGAGGTCGACAATTTCCGAGTCACTTAACTTAACGCTACCCCAGCCGCCCTTTGGCTTGTTCTTATAGTAGCCGTGAGCTTTGCCGTACGGAGGGCCGTCGGTGCGAACAGGCTCGTAGAATGTGCCGGCATTAAGGCCGAGCTCTAAAGTAATGTCGTTCCACGAAGAACCGCTGAGCCGCATCGAGACAACATCGTCGTAATTGACGTTGGCACTACCAGAGAGCGAAAAGGCCACGGCCATATCGTCGTCGGCCATGCCTCTGGTTTTGACTTTTTTAACATCTCTATCTGATACGCCGTAGTAATCCCCGACATCGAGGCTAAAGCTATTGCCGCTATCGTCGCTTAGAGAAATACCACCGCTCCATTCGGCATTAGAATTAGATGGCAATAAGAAGACGAGTGCGAAGAATACTATTAAGACGCTTATCTTTGTACGCATAAGAAGACCTCCTGTTTAGGTTAAAGAAAGATCAATACTCGACTTCTTTAAAGTAAAGTCCCCGGCTCGGAGCGGTTATGGATGCTACCTCTCTGTCCCTTGCTTCTATAATAGTGCGGAGCTCATCTATTGTGAGTTTCCCGGCACCAACCATTACGATATTGCCGACCATTATCCTCACCATGTACTTCAAAAATCCGCCCCCGGAGACCTCTAACTCTATGAGTCCGTCGCCCAAATCTTTAACTGTAAAGCTAAAAATCTCTCTTACGAAGGTAGATACGCAAGAACCTGCCGCGCAAAAAGATGTGAAGTCTTTTTTACCTACCAAGACGGCGGCGGCCTCTTTCATTAACTCTATATCAAGTGGCTCTTCAACGCTCCACGCACGGTTGCGTTCAAGAGGGCTTCGCCTATGGCCGCTATTAACTATACGATAGAGGTAGGTCTTCTTCTTTGCGTCCCTGCGCGCGTTAAATTCAAGCGAAACATCTTCTGCCGACTTAACGAACACGTCATCCGGAAGCTCGGCATTAAGGCCCTTAACAAAACCCTCTGTCGGGATATTCGTAGTAGTCAGGAAATTAAGAACGTAAGCCCGCGCATGTACGCCGGAGTCTGTGCGGCCTACGCCCGTTACCTTCACGTCTTCGCCGCCCATCCCTGCTGACGTAAAGCGGCTTATGGCCTCTGTCATAACGCCCTGAACCGTACGAAGCCCTCCTGGTTGTATCTGCCAGCCTACGAATTCCGTACCGTCAAACTCAATGGTCAACTTGATATTACGCATTTGACTATTAGAGATAATCCTTAATGAGTATCTCGGCAATCTGTACGGCATTTAGAGCCGCGCCTTTACGCAAGTTGTCGGCTACGACCCATAGGTTTATGCCGTTTTCAATACTCTCGTCTTTGCGAATGCGGCCTACGAATACGTAGTCGGTTTCTTTGGTACCTGTGGCATCGATGCTCATCGGATACTTGCCCTTCTCAGGTGA
>DAOVKH010000151.1 GCA_030631875.1 Deltaproteobacteria bacterium
GAGCCGGCTTCTATACGGCCCTACAGGCCAACTTCTCGGATATATACACCTCCGAAAATGTCGAGGCAGGCACGGTAATAGACAACATCGTAGCGGTTACTTCATAATATAGTTGCATATCACCATTAAAAGACGCGGCCCTTTATTACTAAAGGCCGCGTCTTTTTTATTTCTTGCCATACTTCTAATACTCATAATACCCGCCCACTCTCAGGGTTCAGATAATTACATAAAAGAACTTCAAGAGCTTGCCATAAAAAAGAATCTGCATGAAGCGCGCTACTGGGAGGTACTCCTTCACTATAAACCCGGGCGCTTCGGTATAGGCACAAAGAGCCTTGTCGACGATAAAGACTTTTTCTTGGCACAAGACGGTAAGACCAACCCAAAGGCAGAGTTGCTCGCCACCATCGAAGGTTTCTTTGGAAGCAACACCACAGACAACGCGCACCCGCAGTGTCGCTTCATCGCGCGCTACAGCTGGCTAAAGAAAGAACTCGCCATAGATATTAAAAGACTTCCGCGCGCCGAGTGTTTAGAATATAAGGCGGCACTAAAGAACGTAAACCCAAAGACCGCCACCTTAATCTTTCCCGCGGCACACATAAACGCACCGGCATCGATGTTTGGACACACGCTCGTACGCTTCGACTCCGACAAGAAAAAGAGTAAGCTCCTATCATACGCCGCCAACTACTCGGCAGAGGTTACCGACACGAACGGCCTGTTATACGCCGTCAAGGGGCTCGCCGGCGGCTATCAGGGCTTCTTCACTATCCTACCCTACTATCAAAAAGTCACAGAGTACAGCGACATGGATCAGCGCGATATGTGGGAGTACCGCTTAAGCTTCTCAGAAGAAGAAGTAATGCGGATGCTCATGCACCTCTGGGAGCTTAAAGATATATTCAGCTACTACTACTTCTTCGATGAGAATTGTTCATACACCCTACTCTTTCTATTCGAGGCCGCACGCCCGGATATCGCCCTTACGGAAAGATTCAGCGGTTCGGCAATACCTATTGATACCATACGCGCGCTTGAGGACGGAGGCGTTATAGGGAGTGCCGTATACAGACCATCGCTCGGGACAAAGATAAAGTATATCGCAGGCTTGCTAAGTGACGACGAACGCGCCTTTGCACTCGACGTATCTATGGAAAAAATCCCCCCGTCGTATATATCTAAGACTTCATTCAACGACGAAACAAAGGCAACAATACTCGACCTTGCCGCCGAGCATCTGCAGTACAGATACTCGAAGGAAGAGATATTAAAGACCGCCTACAAAAAATTATTCCTCGCCACACTAAAGGAACGTGGCACGCTCGCCATAAAGGCCGACTACAAGATACCAACGCCATTTGACCCATTAGGCGGACACCTCACACGTCGACTTGCCCTTGGCACTGGCATGAAAGATGGCTCACACTTTCAGGAAGTAAAGTACCGCCCCGCATACCACGAACTCTTAGACCCTGACGACGGATTTGTAAAGGGCTCGCAGATAGAGTTCTTTGACTTTGCACTTCGCCACTACCCTGCGGACGACAGGGTGGAGGTCGAATCCATCGACATAATAAATATACTCTCGCTTACGCCAAGGGACGAGTTCTTTAAGCCGCTTTCGTGGAAGTTCGATACGGGGTTTTCGCAGAGACTCTTTCCGAGCAATGAGAGGAAAAAACGTGACCACCTCGTCTATCACCTTAACCCCGGCGCGGGCTATACCTTTAAAAATCCGCTCGGCATACATTACGCCTTGGCCGAGGGTGAGTTCATATTCAGCGGCCGCTTCAGGGACAGTTATAACTTCGGAGTGGGCGGAGTCGTAGGCACGCTCTTACAGCCCCATAAGAACTGGCGTTTGGACCTATCCGTGCGTGCCATGTACTTTGATACACAGCTTGCACCAGATGCTGAACGCCACCGTGAGTATACGGCATCACTAAAACAGAGCTTCGTCCTATCGCGCAATAATATGATACGTCTCGACCTTAAGCGTGAGAAGGTATTTAATATCTACCAAACCGATGGCGTACTTAGCTGGAATCTCTTCTTTTAAGTATGCGGCTTCGGGAGCGGCGCATCTGCTTTGTTCTGCTTCGATATCAGTCGCTTGACGTAAATAAAACTACGCCGCGCTCCTAATATCTCACACGCCTCACATCTGCACCGCTCTCTTTACCGCAGATGGTTTTTGCATAGGTGGCACAAGCCACCCTACAAGACTAAATATTTTAAAGACTAAAACTTAACTTACCAACAGAATCCTTAATAAAATTTGGAGCACTATCCGAGGCAAATAACACGCAAGCACTATTATCATTAAAGAGGAATGACAACGAACGCCATTTTCTTAACTCTGCATTTCGGGGAGTAACAGCTATCAGCTTCTCCCTATCTATATCACTTTTTATTGTATTAACATATATTAGAAGGTCAGTATTAGCTACAACATCATCAGGATACTGCTTTTCTTTAACTAATTTCCTAACAATCCAATCGAAAAACTCTTCCAGCGATAACTCTTCAATGTCCCACTCTTCACGCGGCACATCATCATAACTCTTTGCACGTTCAAGCACTTCATATTCTTGCTTAACCTCATAATGTCGCCTACGATCATCGTCCATTAATTCCTTTATCTCAAATTTTGCATTACGAAAAAGAATATCCGGAAAAGTATCTTCAGACCCAAGCAATTCCTCTTCGTCATACTTGATCTGCATATTTTTTAAAAACTCTCTAACAACCCACCGCTCTCTTTCTGTCTTATTAGAACTCGAATAAAACGCATTTATCTTCTTTAGTTTTAGCAGTCTTTCTTCCTTGTATTCTTCGAAGTTCATAAAACACCCTTTCACCAAGAAATAACTTTCCCCCTCATCCCAACCCTCTCCCCTTGGGGAGAGGGAGTAAACACCACCTGCGGCAAAGAGAATTGTTCGTATTTGAGGCATCTTAAAAATAGGGCGCGAGTCGCACTTTTATGTGCGTCGAGCAACCTGTTTTGAAAGATAACGAAGAAGACGGGCAATTACCGCGCCGCACTCAAGACGCAAAGCTACTCCACCTTGACGAGGATAGACCGATACTCTTCGACAACCACCGCCCCCGCCCTCGCCCCCTTAGGCTTGCGTACGTTCTTAGCGTCTGTATAGATGACCTCAACCTTTGCCGAGGTTGCGTTCTTGCTGTTCGCGGCCGCAAGGCGTGCGGCTTCGTTTATGGCCTTCTCGCTTGGGCGTGTTGCGCGCGACTTTGCCTTCAGCACGACGTGCGCTCCTGCCGTATCCTTTGCGTGAAACCAGAGGTCTCCAGACTTTGCGAATTCTTTGACGAGCTTGTCGTTCCCCTTAGCACTTCTGCCGAGGAGCATCTCATAGCCTTCGGTCGTCTTCATCCTCTCAATAGTATCGAGCGCAAGCGTTTTCCCCTTGCCCTTTGGAATCGCCCGTTTTGTCTTTATAAAGCCCTTTGCCGTAAGCTCTGCGGTGATACCCTCAAGCCCTTCCATCGTCTCTATCTCGCCGAGCCTTTCTGCTATCTTACTCAGGTAATCTATCGAGGCCTCTACCTTAGGCACACGCTCCTCTAATAAGGTCAATGTCTTCTGCCCCTTCTTTGCCGACTTAAAGTATCTGTCTATATTTTCCTGGGGAGAAAATTTCGGGTCAAGCTTTACGGTTATCTTCTTAGGCGGAGTTTCGTTATAGTCATCGACCTCTACGGCCTCCACCCCTCGCTTGAGTTTATGAAAGTTTGCGACCAACAACTCGCCGAGCTTTGATTTTTCTATAGCCTCTTCGGCGCGCGCTCTGTCGGCAGATAGGTTCTTGAGTTTACGAACGCCGCGCTTACGTGCGTTCGTAACAATACGCCTTAAGGTCGCCGCCTCTCTTGAAAACTCTTCGGCCTTAAGCCTCTCGCAGTAGTAACGCTCGGCTTCATTATTAACACTCTCGGCTTCGCCGTTAAAACCTTTAGGAAAGACCTTCTCCGTGCTTCCTTCATATGGCGGAAGGGGTTTGAGCCTAACGCCCGGTTCTACTATGCGCTCGGAGTCGCCCTCACGAAAGTACTTTACGGCATCGACGATAATATCGTCCTCACCGACCAATATAACGTTCGACGATTTACCGGTAAACTCGCATACGAGCGTGTACGCCACGTCACGCTTCTTAAGCTCTATCCTCACTATGCGCTCACCGTCAACTTGGGTAATGCCTTGAATGACGGCACCGTCTAAGCGACTTCTAAGGAGTGCGGCAAACCTCGGCGGTACGTCGGGGTTATTAAACTTAGCGGTGCTCAGATGTATGCGCGAAAACTTGGGATGCGTAGATAAAAGAAGTGTCGCAGACTTGCCCCTGCCGAAGAGCTTTAATATCACTATATCCGGCTCTATCTGATATACCTTTGATATAAGGTATCCTCTCA
>DAOVKH010000142.1 GCA_030631875.1 Deltaproteobacteria bacterium
ACGCTCGGGCCGTTTTTATTTAAGAGTGCTACCTTCCACGCTTCGACCGTCTCAACGGCATCGGCCGGACGCAAGACCGTAAGGTTCGGCATCGCCCTGAGTGAGGCCAGATGCTCTATTGGCTGATGCGTTGGGCCGTCCTCGCCAAGGCCGATGGAGTCGTGCGTAAATACATATATCGCCTGAAGCTCGGATAGTGCGGCAATCCTGATAGCACCGCGCATATAGTCGGAGAATACAAGGAATGTACCTCCAAAGGGAACGAGCCCCCCCGACTGCGCTATACCGTTCATAACGGCACCCATTGCGTGCTCACGCACGCCGTAATGAATGTTCTGCCCGGCACCCGTTGGGCTAAACTCTCCCATATCGTTCATGTAGGTATTATTTGAAGGTGCCAAATCCGCAGAGCCGCCTATCAAGAACGGCGAGGCACCTGCTATGGCATTTAAGACCTTACCCGACACACTGCGTGTGGCAACGGCTCCGTCCGTTGGCTCATACTTCGGCATAAGATCAAATACCCCCTCTGCCATATCGCCCGATTGCATCTGCTTATACTCCTTTGCAAGCTCAGGATACTCCTTTTCATAATCTTCAAAGAGGCTCTGCCACTTGGCCTCTGATTCTTTGCCACCTTCAACGGCACTAAAGTTATCTGAGACACCGTCCGGGATATGGAAGGCAGGCTCTTCAGGCCAGCCAAGAGCTGCCTTTGTCTTCTTAATCTCGTCTGAGCCGAGCGGAGAGCCGTGAACGCCGGAGCTATCGGCCTTATTCGGGCTTCCGAAACCAATATGCGTACGAACTATGATGAGTGTCGGTCTTGTCTTCTCGCCGCGACCTTCCTCTATGGCTTTCTCTACAGCGGCTAAATCGTTACCATCGTCGAGCTTAATGACGTGCCACTCCAGTGCCTCGAAACGCTTTTGAACGTCTTCGGTAAAGCTTATATCCGTAGAGCCTTCGATGGTTATGTGGTTATCGGAGTATAGGTAGACGATACTTCCGAGCTTCAGGTGGCCTGCCATGCTTGCCGCCTCATTGGAGATACCCTCCATCATATCGCCGTCTCCGGCTATGGCGTATACGTTATAGTCAAATAAAGGAAAACCCGGCTTATTGTAACGCTCGGCTAAGTAACGCTCGGCCATCGCTATGCCGACGCCATTTGCAAAGCCTTGGCCAAGCGGGCCGGTCGTCGTTTCAACACCGAGAGATTGATCTGCCTCAGGGTGCCCCGGCGTTGGGCTGTCCCATTGTCTAAAATTCTTCAAATCATCGAGACTTAAGTTATAACCCGTGAGATGGAGAAGTGAATAGAGCAACATCGAGCCATGGCCTGCCGAGAGCACAAAGCGGTCGCGCCCTGCCCATAGCGGATTCTTCGGGTTATGCTTAAGAAACTTTGTCCAGAGGACGTAGGCCATTGCCGCATCGCCCATTGGCATTCCGGGATGGCCTGAATTTGCCTTTTCCACACCATCGGCGGCAAGCATACGCAGTGTATTTACAGATAATTCATCTAAATTAGAGACGTCCTTTGACATGTTAAAATATTCCTTTCGGTTAGATAATATTATAGAGCAAAAAATCTTTATGCGAACCTACTTAGGCTCATCAAGGCCATTCTTATCGGCCTCGAAGTTTTCGGGCACAACCATACCGCCGCTCATTATGACCTTAAAGGCATCCTCGACCGTCATCTTAAGCGGCATAACATCGGACTTTGGTACGGCAAAGTAAAACCCCGAAGTAGGGTTGGGTGTCGTTGGGACGAAGATATTTATCGTATCTTCGGGGGTGAGTTTCTGCACCTCTCCGCGCGTCCTGCAGGTAACAAACCCTATGGCATAGAGCCCCTTCCTCGGAAACTCTATCAGGACGACCTTACTGAAGCCGTCATTATCCTCGGCAAAGAAGGTCTGTACGAATTGCTTCGAGGCCTTATAGACCGTCTTAAGTATGGGAATACGTACGAGCATCCCCTCATAAATACGCACGATACCCTTACCGAGAAAATTGGTCGTCAGAAAACCTATTATAACTATGACAATGAGGGTTATGATAACGCCAATCCCCGGAATATCATAGGGCAGATGGCTCTCAGGCCTTAACTGCGGAGGAAGGAACCTCATCAAGGAATCCATGAAGTTCACTATCAGCATCAATATCTTGAGGGATACAAATAAAGGAACAAGTACGAGTAGCCCTGTTACGAAGTACCTCTTAAGGCGTTTCTTCATACAGCCTCTTCGGTATCTCTGGCATTGTGGCTACTATCGATGAATGACTTTAACTCTTTGATAGCATTATTCTCGTCTACGTAGACGAGCTTTGGCTTATGAGCGCGCGCCGATTCTTCATCCATCGCCGTATAGGTCGCTATGATGACGATATCGCCTGGGCCCGCTAAGTGCGCGGCCGCTCCGTTTATGCAGACCTCGCCGCCGTCGGCCTCGCCAACTATGGCATAGGTCTGAAGCCTGTTGCCGTTAGTTATATTATATATCTCTACCTTTTCAAAGGGCAGGATGCCTGCGGCCTCCATGAGTGTCGCGTCTATGGATACACTTCCCTCGTATTCAACGTCGGCGTCGGTAACGTGCGCCCTGTGAATCTTACTCTTGAGCATGGTTAGCTCCATAACAGATACTACCTCCTATTTAATCTCTCTATAAAAAACCTAACAGGTCAATATACGATTATCGATCAACCTCGTTTTACCTACCCTCACGGCTATAGCCAGCAGTGTTCCGCTTACGACACTCTCCACAGGGGCGAGTGTCAGGGGAGCAGACAATTCTATATATTCTACCACGACAAGGGGTTCTTTTTCTATGGTCTTAAGCAATTTTTCTTTCATGGCCTCGGCCTTAAGAGTACCACCGCCGCCCGATTCCTTAAACATCTGAACTGCCATATCAAGGACCTTAGGAATGACCAGCGCGGCGCGCCGTTCTTTGTCCGAAAGGTAGGTATTCCTTGAGCTTATTGCAAGGCCGTCAGGGTCCCTGAGTGTCTCTACACCGACTATATCTACCTCTAAGTTGAGGTCTTCGTTTATGCGCCTGATTATGAGTAATTGCTGGTAGTCCTTAAGGCCAAATACGGCCTTATCGGGTCTTATGATATTAAATAGCTTAGTTACTATCGTCGCCACACCGGTAAAGTGTCCGTGGCGAGTCCGACCGCAGAGCCTCTTTGATAGAGAATCATCTATGTCGACCTTCGTTGCAAAGCCTTCAGGATAGACATCCTCTGCCTTGGGGTTAAAGAATATATCAACACCCGCGGCTTTGGCAATCCTCTTATCGGCTTCGAGAGTACGCGGGTAATCAGCTAAATCTTCGTTAACGCCGAATTGCTTGGGGTTAACAAATACGCTCAAGACTATCACCTGCCTTGACGCACCTGCCAGCGAGCGAGCCTTCTCTATGAGAGCCGCGTGCCCCTCATGGAGCGCGCCCATTGTAGGTATAAGTATGACGGACTTGCCTCCGCCGCCCCAAGTGCCTACCCTAAGACGTGCCCTCTTTGAGATTTCCGTCATCTCCTCTATGCGCTCGACTACCTCCATAACTTAATTAATACGAATGCTCCTTTGCGGGGAAAATTCCTGATTCGACATCTTCCTTAAAGTCGCTCGCCGCCTTAAGTATAACCTCCGATAGCTCGGCATACTTCTTTACGAATTTCGGTAACCTAACGGTAGCGTCAAGCCCCAGGATATCATTTATGACGAGCACCTGGCCGTCGCACGAAATGCCGGCGCCTATACCGATGGTCGGTATTGTCAACTCCTCTGTAATCCTCTTGGCCAAGGCCTCTGGCACGCACTCAAGGACTACGGAAAAGCTGCCTGCCGCCTCTACGGCGCGCGCTTCCTCTACCATAGCCGTGCCTGCGTCGTCGCCCCTGCCCTGAACCTTATAACCACCGAGCTTAAGCACAGACTGTGGTGTCAACCCTAAGTGCCCCATGACGGGAATACCCGCCTCGACTATAGCCTCTATCGCCTCAATTGATTTCTTACTGCCGCCCTCTAACTTTACAGCCTCAGCGCCGCCCTCTTTAACGAGGCGTCCGGCGTTCTTAACGGCCTCTTCAGCCGAAACCTCATATGACATAAAGGGCATATCGGCTACGACGAGTGCGCTCTTGCACGCCCTCGCCACAGAACGAGTGTGGTAGATAATCTCATCGACGGTGACGGGCAGGGTGCTATCAGAGCCTGCCTCTACCATGCCGCATGAATCGCCGACGAGGAGAACCGGTATCTGCGCCTCATCGAGAAGGCGTGCCATGGAGTATGAGTATGCCGTAAGGACAGTAATCTTTCTGCCCTCCTGCTTCATCTTAATTAAAGTCGGTGCCGTTACCTTTTCCATTTACTGCTCCTCAGTAGCATCTTATAGCCAAAACTAAAAAAACCTCACGTCAAATAGAAGAGACGGAAGGCCGTATAGGAGACGTAGGAATACGCAAACCCATATCAAAAAACGCACCGCAAGTTGCGGCATCTTCCGTCCCGGTCCTTATCAGGATCCAAGCGGTATGTAGTGCTGCGTACCCCCCCTGATGGACTCTATCTCCTTTACAAGGTTTGATAAGTCTTCGGGGTTTTCTACAAAATCAATCTCCGTCGTGTTGACGACAAGGAGCGGTGTTTCCGTATAGTAAAAGAAATACTTATTATACGCCTCAACGAGGTTCTCT
>DAOVKH010000192.1 GCA_030631875.1 Deltaproteobacteria bacterium
CAGACAAAGAATGTCGCTATTAAATCAGCTCTAAAGACCGCAACCAAGAAGGTTCGCACCGCCACAGAGTCCGGCAACGCTACAGAGGCCGCCGAGTTCTTAAAGCAGGCAACCTCGTTATTTGACGGTGCGGTAACAAAGGGCACACTTCACAGAAACAACGCCTCTCGCAAGGTCTCGCGCCTGACAAGTGCCGTAAACGCAATCGCTACAAAGTAGACGCTTAGATAAAGAATATCGACCAAAGACTATGCACGCCCCCTTACTCTCGTAAGGTGGCGTTTTATTTTTCTTAGCCGGCTCTTCTTACCTGCCTCTTCTTGCAAAGATCCAGTACGAGGCTCGTCATCTGCATGTCTCCGGGCAGTCGGCTCGATTTAAGGCTCTTATCCAGCTCGCCAAGCCTTACCATTACATCCATCAATTCACCGGTAGAAAAATTCCTGCATAGCGACACGTGACGTTCGATATTATAGGGGCTAATCTTCGCCGCCTTTGCTATATCAAATGGTCTGCGTGCGCCGCCGTCAACGGCATCCTTGACCTTTACGAGCAATCTGAATTGCCACGTAAGCGCTCCCAAGACCTTAAGCGGCTCTTCGCCCTTTATATTAAGTAATACCTTGAGGGCACTTCCCGTGTCCTTAACCCCTATGGCACCGGCAAGATCAAAGGCATTATCATCGCTAACGCCCGTTACGCACATCTCCACATCTGCCTCGGTTATGGCATCATTCGTGCCTATAAAGAGGGTGAGCTTATCGAGCTCTCCCTTAATGTCCTTCAACTTTCCTCCGATGAGTGCAACCAACATCTCAACAACGGCCATTGAGATATTCTTGCCGGCCTTCTTCACGTAATCGACTACCCATTTATTCAAAGCACCTGCGGACAATGCCTTAAACTCCCTGAGGTAGCCCTTCTTATTCATGAACTTAGTGAAGACCGTGGCCTTCTTAAGATTTATATACTCTTCATCGGATATGAGTATCAGACACGTTGAAGGAGACGGGTTCTCTAAGTACGGCATGAACTTTTTACGTTCAACGTCCTTGAGCTTTCCAAAGCCCTTTACGACAATGACTCTCCTCTCTGCAAAGGCAGGTAATGTCTCGGCGGCCATGACTACGGCTTCGGGTTTTAGGTTTGCCGAATTAAAGGTCTCGTAATTCATGGACTTAAAGCCGCCCGTCAGGAGGCGCGACTTTATCTTCTCTATGGCCTCCTCTAAGAGAAAGGTATCGGCACCATAAAAGTAATATACGGGTTTTATATCGGTGGTATTGGTAGGTGTTGACACTTTAAGGATCTCCCAAAGTCTTACCTTACGAAAGGCTCTGCCATACGCTCGCGTACGAGCCTTGCACTCTCACGGGCAATCTCCTCTAAGGCCTTTGCCTCTCTCTCTTTCGTAATAGCAACGCTCGCTATATCTACAAGAAAATCGGCGTAGGCACTGACGTTTCTGTCCTGCCAAAGTATCGTGCCGTCGAGGCTACTCACCAAACGCACGCTATAGACGACCTTCAAGCGATACTCGCTAACAACGTCGCCGTCGCCGTAAGACTTAACACTCAGCTCGTAACTCTTAATAACGCCCTCTATGGTTGCCTCGGCTATGCCTAAAGGCTTTATCTCAACAATATTTACGAGGTCGTCTACGAGTGCCGTCGTTATAACGCCCTCAACGCCTGCGCGCAGGGTTTGGTTCTTGAATATCGGCACGGCAACGGACTCAATACCATGTCCGAAGTTCGACGCTACACTCCCTTTACCGCCAGAGACGTGGTAACCGCAACCAGCGACTAATAAGACCACGGCAATCAGAGCTATGCGTACTTGTTTTTTCATTTAACTACCATATTAAATATCTTGTCTTGAATATATATCGTTTTGATTATCTCTTTACCATCTGTCCACTTGATAACATCTTCGTTCTTGACGACTATCGCTTCGACCGTATCCTTATCGGCTCCCGCGGGTACTGTAACCTTCGCCCTGACCTTACCGCTTATCTGGACGACTACAAGGACATCTTCGGTCGCTATGGCACTTACGTCAAAGCTCGGCCAAGGCCTGTCATGAAGCACGCCTTCGCCGCCTATCATCTCCCAAAGCTCTTCGGTTACATGCGGGGCAAATGGGGATAAGAGAACTACCACAGCCTCTGCGGCTTCTCTGAGTACCGTCGCATCTATTGCATCCTTCGGCTCCCACTTATAGAGCATATTTACGTGCTCCATTATAGCACTTATGGCCGTATTAAAGTGAAAACGTCTGTCGATATCTTCGGTAACCTTCTTTATCGTCTTATGCGTCGAGCGATGAATCTCCTTAGCGGCCGTGTTCAATTCACCATCACCTCTGTAAGGCTCTGCCCCCTTGATTACGTCAATGCTCCCTGTTATCCTCCGCCAGACCCTGCCGATAAATCTATACGAGCCGTCGACACCATCAACGTTCCAATCCAGATCCTTCTCAGGAGGGGCGGCAAAGAGGGAAAATAAGCGTGTCGTATCTGCGCCGTATTTTTTTATTATCCCGTCCGGGTCTATCGTATTTTTCTTTGATTTGCTCATCTTCTCGACAGAGCCTCTTTCGACCGCTCCGCCACACTTAATACACTTGGAGTCCTCTACCTCTTCGGGAAGCAAGTAGCCGTCGGTCGGGCATTTGAGTGTCTCCATGCAGACCATGCCTTGGGTGAGAAGGTTCTTTATCGGCTCATTGATTTCGATTAAACCCAAGTCACGCAGAGCCTTTGTAAAGAAGCGAGCGTAAAGCAAGTGCATGACGGCGTGCTCTATGCCGCCTATATATTGATCAACGGGCATCCACTTAGATACCAACTCTTTGGATACAGCACCCAAGGTATCTGTCGCCGACAGATACCTCAAAAAGTACCACGAAGAATCGACAAAGGTATCCATCGTATCGACCTCACGCCTTGCCGTACCTTTGCACTTCGGGCAATCTACATTTACGAATTCTTCTACCGACTCGAGCGGAGACAAACCCTTAACACTCTTAAAGTCGACCTCATCGGGGAGCTTAACGGGAAGGTCTTCCGACGGTACGGGAATAGTACCGCACTTATCGCAATATATAATAGGTATGGGGCATCCCCAATACCTCTGGCGTGATATACCCCAATCGCGAAGCCTGTATGTGATACTCTTCTTGCCCTTGCCTTCAGCTTCAAGAAGCTCAACAATCTTTGTTTTAGCTTCTGTATTTA
>DAOVKH010000053.1 GCA_030631875.1 Deltaproteobacteria bacterium
CAGATCTCGTAAAGACCAATTAATGTTCTACCCCTGCTCCAATTGTCACGGCGCAGGCAAGATGGCACGCATCCCTTCGAGTACAAAGCCACGCGTTATAACGAACTCCTCATATCCGCATGAGGCGTATGCGCCGAGGAATCCTAAGGATCTAAAGCACGGCAAGGGTGCGATATGGTGCTTGGATTGTCATAGCCGTACCGACAGGAATAAGCTCATAGACCACCGTGGAAAGAAGATATCCTTTGATCAACCGCAGAAGCTTTGCGGAAAGTGTCATGGGCAGATTCTTCGCGACTGGCGTGACGGCATACACGGCAAGCGCATAGGCAATTGGGATAAAGGTGAGAAGAAACGCTGGTTTGTATGTACTGAATGTCATAATCCGCACGACGTTGAGCCTGGCTTCAAGCCGCTTGCTCCTGAGCCTGCCCCGGAACTTCCAAAGGGTATGCACAACACCGACCACGAAACCGGCGGCCACCACTAAAGAGGCTCACCCACTCTCTCTTCTGCTCGTGGAGACCACACACCAATAGCTTTTTCCTTCATTCAAAGCGACCTTGTCGCCGTTGCGGACAATTAAGTCGGGGGGCGAACCTTCAAGCTTTTTCCAATCAAGTCCACACTTTAAAACTCTTAATTCCGTTCAGTAACTTCAATTAAGTATTATCTTTATTTGATTCGCCCTAAGGCCGCACGCGTATCTTCGTCGTCGGGGTCGAGCCGAAGGGACTCTTCAAATGATTGCTTCCCCTTCGCCATTTTGCCGACGATCATGTATGTAAGCCCCAGGTTGTAGTGCGCCTCAGAGCTTTCGGGCGCGTATCTTATACTCAGGCTATATTCGTCTATCGCCCTGTAGTACTCACCACTTAGGTAGTAGATAGCACCGAGGTTTGTGTGTGCCCGGGCATGCGTAGGGTCGAGGGCGATGGTATGTAGAAACTCTTTCGCGGCAGAGTCGATGCGTCCGAGGTCGTAATATAGAATTCCGAGGTTGTAGTGTAGCGTAGGGATATTCGGAACTATTGAGATGGCTTTCTTATAGGAGTCGAGTGCCTTCATGCGAAGTCCCTTATCTTTATAGGCGATTGCGATGTTGTGGTGGGCACGCGGGTTTAGCGGAGACATCTCTACTACGTCATTCCAGAGGCTCATATCGTCATAGAGTATCGCATTCCTCTCAAAGCTTGCGACCCCTAATAAGGCTGTAATGGCTATAGCCAGAGCGCAGAGGCTCTTATTTATGATCTTTCCCCGCATGAGTCCCTTAAAGATAGCATATAGCCTTCCTTCATACAATCCATAGAATAACGCGTAAAAATTTCAACATTTTACGCTGATAGCTCTTGACAGCCACGGGGGGTGTACCTATATTAGTTTTATAAGGTCATGCTCTGCTTCTTTTATCTGTATATGGAGCACTGAGAGGAAAAAGTTCTTAGATAACGAAGGGTTATGGTTTTAATAGGTATAGGTTGCCGAAAGGATTTTTTTTGAAGTCGGTATTTTAGGAAACTTTAGGTATTAAAAACAATATGGAGGTTAATTATGGGTAAGATTATAGGAATAGATTTGGGTACGACAAACTCGGTCGTCGCCGTCATGGAGGGTGGTGAGCCGAAGGTTATAGTCAATGAAGAGGGTGGCAGAACGACACCGTCGGTCGTTGCCTTTTCCAAGGATAAGGATATACTCGTCGGACAATCGGCAAAGCGTCAGGCCGTGACCAACCCCGGTGATACGATGTTCTCTATTAAGAGGTTCATGGGGCGTAATTTGAACGAGGTCTCCGAAGAGATGAAGATGGTCCCTTATAAGGTCCAAGACGACGGCAAGGGCCGTGCAGTTGTTCACTCAGAGAATATGGGTAAGGATTACCTGCCGCCTGAGATTGCGGCTATGGTTCTCCAGAAGCTTAAGCGTTCGGCAGAGGCCTACTTAGGCGAGACCGTTACCGAGGCCGTAATAACTGTTCCTGCTTACTTTAACGATAGTCAGCGTCAGGCCACCAAGGATGCCGGTAAGATTGCGGGGCTCGACGTTAAGAGGATAATCAACGAGCCGACGGCATCGAGCCTCGCCTACGGCCTTGACAGCAAGAAGGAAGAGATGATAGCCGTATACGACTTTGGCGGAGGTACATTCGATATCTCCATACTTGAGGTCGGCGACGGTGTCTTCGAGGTAAAGAGTACGAACGGTGATACGCACCTTGGCGGAGATAACTTCGACCAGTGCGTTATCGATTGGCTCGTAGCGGAGTTCAAGATAGAGCACGGTGTTGACCTCTCTGAGGATAGGATGCCGCTTCAGAGGCTTCGTGAAGCCGCCGAGAAGGCAAAGATAGAGTTATCTTCGACCATGGAGACGGAGATTAACCTTCCCTATATAACGGCAGATTCCTCAGGCCCTAAGCACTTGGTAGTAAAGCTTACTCGCGCTAAGTTCGAGCAATTGACGTCCGACCTCATAGAGCGTAGCCGTAAGCCGTGCGAAGATGCCTTGAAGGACGCTGGCCTAAGTGCCTCGGATATAGACGAGGTAGTCTTGGTCGGTGGTATGACGAGGATGCCTGTCATGCAGGATAAGGTTAAGGAGTTCTTCGGTAAGGATCCGCATAAGGGTGTTAACCCGGATGAGGTCGTTGCCATCGGTGCGGCAATACAAGCCGGTGTCTTGTCGGGCGAGGTAAGCGATGTCGTACTTCTCGACGTAACGCCTCTTTCGCTCGGTGTTGAGACATTGGGTGGAGTTATGACCGCGCTCATCACCAGAAACACGACGATACCGACGAAGAAGAAGGAGACCTTCACGACGGCCGCCGATAATCAAACTCAGGTTGAGGTACACGTACTTCAGGGTGAGAGGCAGATGGCAGGGGATAACCGCACACTCGGTAAGTTCCACTTGATGGGTATAGCGTCTGCGGCACGTGGAATACCTCAGATAGAGGTTGCCTTTGATATAGATGCCAACGGTATACTTAACGTTACGGCAAAGGATATCGCAACCGGTAAGGAACAGAACATCACCATTACCTCTTCGAGCGGCTTGAGTGCCGATGAGGTCGAGAATATGGTAAATGACGCCGAGGGCCACGCCGAGGAAGATCAGCTAAAGAAAGATCTTATAGAAGAGAGGAATAAACTCGACTCTACCATCTATACGGTAGAGAAGACTATCAAAGATAATAAGGATAAGATAGCCGAAGATGACGTAAAGGCCATAGAAGAGGCCATTGAAGAGGGTAAGAAGGTCCTTGAAAATGGCGATGTAGCCGCCATAAAAGAGGCCATAGAGAAGATAACCGAGGCCTCTCATAAGATATCCGAGCTCCTCTATAAGCAGGCCGCCGAGGCAGAGGGTGCGCCTTCCACAGACGCAGGTGGCGGTTCTGATGACGTGCCTGACAGTGACGAAGGTGTCGTCGAAGCAGAGGTCGTCGAAGATGAGAAGGACGAAGAAGAAGCCAAGTAATATAAAGAGCTATAATTATTGATGGCAGAGGCCGTCTTTTTATATCGCGAGACCCCTTTGATATTACAGCGTCAAAGGGGTCTTTATTTAATCTGTGGTATAATACTACTAAACTTAAGCATATTTATACTTCATACGGAGTTATTTTTTTATGTCGAGCAAAGATTACTATAAAGAACTTGGCGTATCGAAGACGGCCTCTGCCGAAGAGATAAAGAAGGCCTTTAGGCGTCTTGCCAAGAAGTTTCACCCCGACCTGCACCCTAACAATAAGAGAGCCGAAGCTCGCTTTAGGGCGGTTAATGAGGCATACGATACACTTGGCGACGTTAAGAAGCGGAGGGATTATGACTTGGGCGGGCCGAGTTTTTTTGGTGGCGGCACGCAGGGGCATGGCGGTGGTTGGCCTCCGGGAGCAGGCGGCGGTTTCGACCCGGCAGACTTCGGTGGCGGGATGGAAGATATCTTCGGCCAGTTCTTCGGAGGTGGCGGCGGCGCGCGCCAGCGAGCTCCAAAGCGCGGCAAGGATATGGAGTATAGCTTAGAGGTTGATTTCCTTAAGGCCATAAAGGGTGAGCAGTTGGAGTTGACCGTTAAGCGCGGTGGCGGTACGGAGAAGGTGCGAGTGCATATCCCTGCCGGTATTGTCGACGGCAGTAATGTAAGAATTCCGGGCAAGGGCGGAAGCGGCCATTATGGCGCACCTTCCGGTGACTTGATTATAAAGGTAAAGGTCAAAGAGCACGCTTACTTTGAGCGCAGAGGCTTTGACATATACTTAGACCTTCCGATTACTATAAGTGAGGCCATAGCCGGTGCTAAGGTTACGGTACCGACCGTTGACGGACATACAACTATAAAGATTCCATCCGCCACTCAAGGTGCTCAACGCCTTAAGATAAAGGGCAAGGGTGTTCCTCACGGTAATAAGCGTGGCCATCAATATGTCGTTATAAAGATAAGGATACCGGATAAGGTAGAGGCCGAGACCAAGAAGCTCGCCGAAGAGCTCGATAGAATAAACCCCTATGAACCACGGCGTGATATATGGTAAAATTAATTTAAGTGAGTCGTTGTCGAGTAATCCGTTTATCTGACAACGGCTTTTAGAGAAGAGAGTAACCTTTAATCTGCGATATTATATGTCGTGGCGGAGAGGGTTCTTTTAGAGATGACAGATCTCAACGGGTTTAGAGATAAGCTTACTCCCGGAGCCGAGAGGGTTCTTGACTTCGCCATAGAGGAGAGTAAGAAACGTCAACACTATTACCTTGGCGTGGAGCACATCTTCTTAGCCTTTGCCAAGCTGGAAGAGAGCTTCTTTAGAGAGGTTATGAAAGACCTTAACCTCGACATGTACCATGTATTAAACTTCCTGAACGAACACCTGAATATCTCAAATAAATATACGGGCAAGGGCTTAAAGGTTCTGCCTGCCACAAATAATCTCTTTCGTCTCGCCGCTACCGAGGCAGAGCGTTCGTCTCGAACCGAGATAGACTCGACCGATTTGTTCATGGCTATTTTTCAGGACGACCAAAGCCTTCCGTCTAAGATATTCAGAAGCTTTGGGTTAGACCCTGATTACGTAGTGCGTAGAATTACCGTAAACGTCAGAAGTGCTGAAGAGGTAGAAGAGAGCCTCAACAAGAAGTACGAACTCCCGCCAAACTTAAAGCACTTTGCTGTAAATCTCAATAAACTCGCAAGGAACAATAAGATAGCCCCCGTCATCGGAAGAAGCTCGGAGATAGATCGTACCATGGAGGTGCTCTGCCACATGGAGCGAAGTAACTCCGTCATGCTCTTGGGCGAGCCCGGTGTCGGCAAGACGGCCGTTGCCGAAGGTCTTGCCAGGCGTATAGAGCTTGAGCCGGAGACCGTTCCAAAGAGACTTCGCGGCAAGCAGATTGTAAACCTTCAGATGAACTCCATCGTAGCCGGAACAATATTTAGAGGTATGTTTGAGGATAGGATAGAGAAGATAATAAAAGAGATAAAGGAGCGTAACAATATCATCTTCTTTATAGATGAAGCTCACACTCTGATAGGTGCCGGCAGTGCGATGGGGACTCCTTCGGACGCGGCCAATATATTTAAATCAACGCTTGCCAGAGGCGAGGTTCAGATAATAGGCGCTACGACTCTTACCGAGTATAAGGAGTTTATTGCAGAGGACGAGGCTCTTGCAAGAAGGTTTCGCATAGTTCACATCGAAGAGCCTACACTCGACGAGACACGGCGAATACTCTACGGAGTAAGGTCGAGGTTTGAGACCAATTACGGCGTTACCTTAAGCGACGAGGCGATAGACGCGGCACTCGATATGAGCAGGCGTTACATGAGAAGCCTTAAGTTACCCGATAAGGCTCTCGGCTGGCTCGACACGGCGTGCGTAAAGGTGGAGATACACAGGCCAGATGGCGGACTCGTTACGGCCGATGACGTAATAGAGGTGATAAGCCAGGAGACGAAGATTCCTGCCGATATGATAAGAAGAGATACCGGGGCGAGGTTCGATAATATTGAGGAGAAGTTATCCGAGCGTGTCGTCGGTCAGAGCGAGGCTATTCATGCCTTGGCAAAGAGGCTTCGAATTAATAAAGGCCCTCTCAAAGAGAATTTTTCAAAGCCCGACGGTGTGCTCTTATTCTTAGGCCCTACGGGTGTTGGTAAGACCGAGCTTGCAAAGGCCTTGGCAGAGTTCCTCTTTGGAGATGAGCGTAAGATTGTAAGAGTAGATATGAGCGAGTATAAAGACTCCGGCGTATCGGTCGATAAGCTCATAGGGATGCCGCGCGGTATAGTCGGCTCGGAGCGTGGCGGCATACTTACGAATCAGGTACGCGAGAATCCGTATTCGGTCGTGCTTCTCGACGAGGTCGAGAAGGCTCATCCCTTTGTATTGAATCTGTTTTTGCAGGTATTTGACGAAGGCTGGTTGACCGATGGCAGAGGCAAACGTGTATACTTCAGCGATACCGTTATAATAATGACGAGTAACCTTGGTAGTGACGAATTTAAGAAGTTCATAAAACCACTTGGATTTTTGAATGAGGCCAAAAACACGAAGAACTTAAGCGACAATATCATTAAAGAGGTTGAGCGTAGTTTTTCTCCTGAGTTTATTAACCGTGTAGATGACGTCGTGGTATTCTCGCCTCTAACGAGAGATGAGGTAGGGCTGATTGCAAAACGCTACATAGGTACTATAATGGCGGAGATGAAGCGCCACGGTAAAGATCTAATCGTTACGGAAGAGGCGATGGAGGCACTCATCGACGCGGGCTACAGCCCAAAGTACGGAGCCAGACTCTTAAAGCGCGCAATAGACGACAAGGTGAAGGTTCCGATAACGCTCAAGTGGGCTGAGGGCGAGTTCTTCAGGATAGATCTTTTGGATGGCGAGCTTATGGTTGAAAGTGGTATCATTGCGGGGATGTCATAATAAATTTTCGGAGGTGTAGTTATGTTTAAGAAGGTACTCTTGGCAGTAGATGGTTCTTTGCATACAAAGTCTGTGAGTGAATGCGGTCGTTGGTTCTCGAAGTCATTTGAAGCGACACTGAGTGCCATACACGTCGTAGATGTAGTGGCACTCGAGGGTTCATTTCTTCATGACCTTTCGGGTTCGCTCGGCTTTGAGCCCTTCGTTAATCTTTCGAAGAAGGTTCGGGAAGGCCTTGAGGAGAACGGCAACGCAATCCTCGCTAATCTTAAAGAAGAGTGCGCTAAAGAAGACGTAGAGCTATCGACCTTACTTAACTCCGGTATTGTATCTACCGAGATATGCAATGAGGGGCGTTTGAATGATCTTACGGTTATAGGTAAGCGCGGCGTGAATGCGAGTTTTAACTATGAACTTATGGGCTCTATAGCGGAGAGTATCTTAAGAAAATCACAGGGTGCGGTAGTTGTAGCGCCATTTGAGTTTAGTGCGCCCAAGAAGCCCCTTCTATGTTACGACGCAAGCCCTAATTCTACGAAGGCCATGCAATCGGCTGCAGAGTTTGCGAAGGTCTTAGGGCTGCCGCTTTCCGTGCTAACGGCTAAGAGCGGGGCGAACGGTGATAAAGTTCTTAAAGAGGCAGAGGATTACTTAAAGTCTTATGATATAGACGTAAAGTACGCGCGTGTAGAGGAAGACTCACCGTTGGCTATAGAGAAGTATTATCGCGAAGGCGGGTTTGATATGTTATTCGTCGGTGCTTCGGGCCATAGTGGTATAATGAGGCTCGTACTTGGTTCGACGACCGAGCACCTCGTAAGGTCTCTCAACGGGCTCTTCTTTATAGAGCGTTAATTCTTGATCAATTAGATTCTCACCTTTATTTTAAGGCAAGTGTACATACGCCTTGACTTGGCTTTTTTGTCTGTGCTAACTTCTAAAGACCACCTCTGAACGATAGCGGTGGTCTTCTTGCGTACATTAATATATTCTTAAAGGTCAAAACCTTATGACAGAAGATATTAAAGATATTGAGGCCTTAGAACTGCGCGATCTCTACCGCGATGGTGCAAGTGCTGAACTGTTGGCCCTGATCGCTTCGGTTCACGCCGAGGATATCGCTCGCCTCTTAGGTGAGTTGGAAGATGACGCGGCACTATGGGTCTATCGTCAACTTCCCTCGGAGTTGGCCTCGGATGTTCTGATTGAGCTTGAGGGTGTCAGGCGTGAGTTCATCGTCTCTGCAATCTCCGAGACCGAGCTCGTAGAAGTCATCGAAGAGATGGATTCAGATGACGCAACCGACGTCATAGCCGAGCTTCCAAGTGAAGATGCAAAGAAGGTTCTCGACGGTATAGACGAAGAGGGCTCACTTGAGGTTCAAAAACTTCTTAAGTACGCCGATGATACGGCCGGCGGAAAGATGCAGGTCGAGCTCGTATCGGTCAGCGGAGATATGACGGTAAGGCAGGCCATAGAGGTAGTGAGGGAAAGAGCCGACGAGGTCGAAAACCTGACGAATCTCTTTGTCGTAAGCGGGGATGCGCGTCTTGAGGGTGTCGTGCCGCTCACGAAACTCATATTGGCAAAAGAGGCTACACTCGTTAAGGATATAGCCGATAAAGATTTTAATAAGGTTACGACCGATGTTGATCAGGAAGAGGTCGCGAGAATCTTCCAACGCCACGACCTCCTTAGTATGCCGGTCGTCGATGACAGTAACCATCTTGTCGGGCGCATTACTATAGATGATGTGGTGGACGTTATCGAAGAAGAAATATTCGAAGACTTCTATAAGATGGCGTCACTTAACACAGGCGAGAGGGTCTCTGATAATCCGGGTAGATCCTTTAAGATGCGCGCCCCTTGGCTGATGCTAAATCTCGCGACGGCCTTCATGGCGGCAGGTGTTGTAAAGGTATTTGAGGATACTATCGCAAGCCTTGTAATACTGGCCGTATTTATGCCGGTCGTCGCCGGTATCGGAGGCAACGCCGCTACTCAGACGATAACGGTTATGGTAAGAGGGCTTGCCCTTGGCGAGATAGGTCTCGGTAGTGCCAGACGCGTCTTGATTAAAGAGACACTGGTCGGGGTGTCGAACGGCTTACTCATCGGAGTCTTTGCGGCCATAATATCGTACTTCTTTGGCGGAAACATCATTATAGGTCTCGTCATATTTTTGGCTATGACCGGCAACCTCGTTATTGCCGGCTTTAGTGGTGCGGTGATACCGTTACTCTTGAGGTGGCGCAAGCTCGATCCGGCACTCGCCTCAAGCGTACTCGTTACGACATTTACCGATATAGGGGGCTTCTTTATATTCTTAGGGCTCGCTACGATATTTATGAGGACAGGAATTCTTTGAGACGCACTATAA
>DAOVKH010000074.1 GCA_030631875.1 Deltaproteobacteria bacterium
CCATATACCTGAAGGGCTTCTTTTTCCTTATCGTGTGGGAACTTCTCGCTCAAGTGAAGTATGCCGAGTACCGTTCCTTCACCGTCGGTGAGAGTAACGTCGTCGCCTTCGTTAAGCTCTTCGGCCTTCTCCGTCGAAACGGAGAGTACGACAGGTATCGTCCACGGGTTACCGTCGGTAAGCTTCATCGTATCCATAACGCTATGGTAGTCGTCCTTACACATGAAACCTTCCAAGGGGCTAAAACCACCGATGGCTATCATCTCAAGGTCGGACATCTCAAAGTTATTCAAGGCGATCTTCTTAAGGCCTTCGGCCTTCTTTACTGCCTCTTCACGCTCCTTGCCTTCAAGAAGCCTGTTTATTAGTGTTCCTCCGTGCGCTTCGATACTTGCTGTCATTTATCTTCTCCTTTTTTGGGAATATGTATTCCACATTCTTTTTTATCATCTGAACCATTAAACCACCTCCAGCGACCGGAGCGTGGAGCTTCACCACTATTCAAAGGGGTCGAACATATAATACATCCAACGCTGTCGTACCCCTTATCGAATAACGTATTATACGGCACGTCATTGTCGCGGACATACTTCCATACGTCCTGTGCCGTCCAGTCTATGAGCGGGCTGAGCTTTAATATCTTATGATCCCACTCGCTCAATATCTCGCTCTTCGGCGCACTCTCTCTCGCCTTGGATTGATCTCGCCTAAGCCCTGTTATCCAAACGCTCAAGGTCTCGAGTGCCGCCGTATTTGGCTCGACCTTACGGATACTACAGCAGTACTCCTGCTTTGCCTTATCGTCGAAGAATAGATACTCGCCAAAGCGCTCTACCATCTCCTTGACACGCCCGGCATCGGGCTTAAAGCGTTCTACAGGTACGCCGTAACGATCTTCTGCGGCACTTATGGCCTCTTCCGTTTCGGGATGAAGCCTGCAGGTGTCGACTGTAAAAATACGGAAGTCATCGACCGCCTTGCTTGCGATATCGATTATCACAGAACCCGACAGCTGAAAGCTCGTCCCTATGGCCGCCTTCTCGCCGAAGTTCTCAAAGGCCCACTTAATGAGTTCTTCAGCACTCATCTTATCGAGCGTACCCTCAAGAAACTCCTCTGTCAGGTCTTCAACTATCAAAGCGTTATGTAACCCTTCTCAGCCAAGTAGTCTATGACCTTACGAACCGAATCATCTACGGAAAGTTCGTCGGTTGCTAATACCAGCTCAGCATTCTCAGGCTCTTCATATGGAGCCGAGATGCCTGTGAACTCCGGTATCTCTCCGGCGCGTGCTTTTTTGTACAAGCCCTTTGTGTCACGCTTCTCGCACTCTTCGAGCGAACACTTAACATATACCTCTATGAAGTCGCCCTCGCCCTGCGTGGCACGAGCAACGTCCCTATCGGCACGATAAGGAGATATAAAGGCCGTAATGTTTAGCATATTGGCGGCTGTAAATAGCTTGGCTACCTCTCCTATGCGGCGTATATTTTCTGTTCTGTCCTCGGGCGAGAAACCCAAGTTTGAGTTTAGTCCGTGGCGTACGTTATCACCGTCAAGGATGTTGGCCTTATAACCATTCTCTATTAGTGCGTGCTCCAGCTCGACGGCTATCGTCGATTTACCGGAGCCCGAAAGACCCGTGAACCAGATGGTAGCACCCTTCTGGTTCATAGATTTATCTCTGTCCTCTTGGGAAATTTTACCGTGGTGCCACTTGATGTTAGTACTTTTACTCTCTGACATTAACTGCTCCTTTCAGTGTTGTTATTAAGGTTAGTCTTCAAATACCTTTACCTCTACCGAGGCTCTCTCCGAAATTTCATCGGCAAATGACCTCGAAAAGTACTTCATAAATATGGACTTCTTTTTCTTAACGACTACGACCATCGACGCATCGTGGTCGTCTATAGCCTTTAACGCCTCTTCGGTGAAATCGCCTTCGACCGTTACGGCATCGAAGCTAACGCCGGCTTCCATGGCCTTAACCTGCACCTTGCCTACCTCTTCGTACCCGCGCTGGCGATACTCCTTCATAATCGACTCAACGAGCTCGGATGAAGGTTTATCTCCGATAAAACCTATATCGGTAAACCTGTTAAAGACCTCATCTGTGAGCTTCTCCTCGATTATATAGAGAGCTACGATAGGCTCACCCTTTTCCTTTGCCCTACAGACGGCAAAGTCAACGGCCTTTTCCGAGGTTCGCGATGTAGATAGAACCAACAACGTCTTTGCCATAATCAGTAACCCATGCCTATCAGCGGCCAATAAAATCTGGCCACAAGGTTAAATACTATATAACCCGTTGTGCTCATGATGATGCCTACCTTGACCATATCCTTAACGGTCAGGTAATTGGAGCTTATGGCTATAGCATTGGCAGGTGTCGAGAGCGGCAATAGGAATGCCAGCCCCGCCGGTACGGCTATAGCGTAAGTTATTATGACCGGGTCTATATCAAAGCGTCCGGCCAGGCCGATACCGACGGGCAGGAGTATCGCTATGACAGCGGCATTGCTTATGCCTTCGGTAAAGAGCATCGTAAAGAAGGCAAAGAGGGCTATGACCGTCCACGGTGAGCTTGCCCAATTGGCAATCGTCATCTCGGCCATCCAAAGAGCCGCCCCACTTTGCTCAAGGGCTGTACCGAGTATAATCGCACCTCCGTAGAGAAGGATTATGCCCCAGTTTACGTACTCCTCAATATCCTTCCACCTAACAAGCCTTAATACAAATAAGACCACAACCGACGTAAAGGCAATTGAGGCTAAGCCGAAGCGTCCGCCCAGTGTCGCCCATGCTATGACGGTAAGCAAGAGAACGACACCCACGGCATACTCCTTATATACGAGCTTGCCCATTGCGTGTATACGCCCTCTAAATACCGAGTGCGCTTCTTCGACACTGTCCACGTCAATCTTAAAGGAACGTGTCAATACAACATAGCCGACAAATAGCATGATGACGACCATCGGGAATACCGCCAACGAATAGGAGAAGAACCCTATCGTCTTACCCGTAGTCTCCTGAAGTATTCCTACGGCCAGTGGCACGCGCGCTCCGCCAAGGAAGGTAGCGATACCGCCGATAACGCATCCCCACGCGAGGGATAAAAATAAGAGTTTACCGTAACCGGAACGCCCGGGGCTGAGCTTCAAGCTCTTTGCTATATCTAAGACTATAGGAAAGAGCATCGCCGCAACGGCGTGTTCTGACATAAAACAACTCAGCATGGCCGAGAGTAAAAATATACTTAAGATCAAACGCTTTGGAGACGCTCCGAAGCGATCCATCATTGCAAGTGCGATACGACTCGACAGGCCCGAGTGCATAACAGCACCGGCTAAGATAAACGCACCCAGTATGAAAAATACCGCTTCATTACCAAATAGTCCGTAGGTCTCGTCACGAGAAATGACCCCAAGAAGTGGCACGAGCACTATCGCGAAGAGACTCGTAATGGCCAGCGGTATGGCATTCGATACCCAAAGTATAAGGCACACCGCAAATATCGCAATGGCACTTCGGCCTTCTTCGCTCAAGCCTTCGGGCAGAGGCATCGTCAGGATATACCAAAATACTACGGCTATTCCTACGAAGAATAGCGGCCTTAACCCTCTTATTATGAGGAGCAACCAGAGAGGCCTTCTGTCTATCTCAAATCCCACGAATTATAATCCTCCAAATAAGACTTAATCCTTGGAGGTCTTCTTCGGGCTCTTGGAAGACTTACCCTCTACCTCCTTGACTCTTAATTTTCTTCTAAGTGCCGACAGACCCCACGCCGCCTTCATGCCAAGCTTGGAGCTGTAAAACCCGTCGATTATAGATAAGACACCCTTCTTATACTCTCCCGTCAGAAGCCTTCCCTCTATCGGTGTCGTAACGGTGCTTATCTCTCTTACCCACTTTGTCGTTATATTTTTTTCTTTGACTGCTTTATAAAGGTGCTTGTATATCGGTATTATAATCTCCGCCGTCAGGGGTTCTATCCTTAGAGCCTTGCCCGATTGCGGCCTGTAAATAGGGAGAATCGGCACTACACCCATATCGGTCAGGGCATCTATGCCTTGAGTGGTAGAGCCGGGTGGTTCAAGACCGACTATCAAGTGCGATGCGACCGTCCCTCCCGGGAAGATCTTTGCCGCGTACTTGAGTGCCTCCAAGTAACGCGCCCTACCTATAAGCTCTGCCCTGCCCGGACACAAGACCTCAAATAATTCCGAGTCGAATATCTCAAGGTTATATAAGACAGAATCCGCACCGAGAGCGTAGGCCTCGTCTATCCACTTGTTCTCCTTCGGCGGAAGGCTCTCGACCGCAACAAGACAATTAAAGTGCTTCTTTACGGCCTCTATATACGGCGCTAATAATTCTACTCCGCCGTCATCGCCCTTACTGAAACCAATCGAAAGATATATTATCCTCGACGTGCCGTCCTTTAGTATCGCCTCGGCCGTTTCAAGGATTTCGTCTACCGTGAAGAGCCTCTTGTCCGTACCGTCTACATCAAAGTTCCCTGCACAGTACTTGCACTCGACACTCTTATCGAAGAACTCACAATTCGGCGACGGCGTAATGACGGCATAACTGCCGTGCACGGTTGCTATCTCTGAAAACAATACACCCGTCGAAGTCTTCTCGTTATAGAAGGCAGGCCTTGGGACAACCTCGACCCGAACCGTCCCCTCGCCGTCGGTTATGTAGTGGCCTTTTTTATCTTCCTTTAATATGTATGGCGAATTTTTCGTAAAGTCGTCGCCCGATGGCACGTTTACGAGCGTCCCTTTCGGGAGCACAAGATCCACACCCAAGCCGGCGCGCCCTGATTGCTCGGAACTTTCTTCATATAGACCGCCGCCTGTGCGGATGCCGTTGAGCATCAGGTCTATCTTAAGCGTTGTTGGGTTAGACAAGTAATTGCGTCGCATAATAAAAAGAAACTCCCCTACTTACCGGTCGTATTAAAAGCCCTATATCTCGCAGACCTCTGCCTCGTAGGTTATGAGTTCTTTTATCGTAGCCGTATCTGAACATAACGCGCACACAGGATCCTTACCGACCTTCACCTTCCTGAAGCTCATATCCAAGGCGTCGAATATCAAGAGGCTTCCGGTCAAGGGTTTACCCTTTCCGAGCACAATCTTAATTGCCTCGACGGCCTGAAGCACGCCGATGACACCTGCTAATGCGCCAAGTACGCCTGCCTCCTGACAGCTCGGAACAAGCCCCTTTGGCGGAGGCTCAGGGTATAGACACCTGTAGCAAGGTTCTCCGTTCGTTGGGTCGAATACAGCGACTTGCCCCTCAAAGCGAAACATACTTCCAGATACGAGCGGCTTACCTTCAAAGAAGCAAGCATCGTTCATAAGAAAACGTGTCGGAAAGTTGTCGCTTCCATCGAGTATGATATCGTAATCCCTTAATACCTCGCGTATATTATCTGCCGTCAGACGTTCTTCATATGTAATGACGTTTACGTCGGGGTTTAATTCATTGATGGTCTTCTTTGCCGAGAGTGCTTTGTGCATCCCAATGCGTTCGTTGTTGTGTATAATCTGACGCTGAAGGTTACTTAAGTCAACATGGTCGCCGTCGGCTATGCCGAGCGTACCTATGCCTGCCGCGGCCAGATACATCAGAGCCGGAGAGCCTAAGCCGCCCGCGCCGAGCACGAAGACCTTTGCGTTAAGTAACTTCTCTTGGCCTTTGCCTCCGACCTCAGGGAGTATTATATGCCTTGAGTAGCGTTCAATCTGTTCTTCTGTAAAGTCCATTTTAAAGTTGCTCCAATTATATTTTTCAGTCCGTTATCTTAATCTCTTCGACCTCGAATGGTGCGTCCATCTCCGTAAAGGTCCAGCTCTCGGCCTCTACCTCCGTACCGCCCGCAACGGCTACGATAATATAAGAATAATCGGGCCACGCGCGCTCCCTGTCGAAGCCCGAAGGCTTTGACGGATGGTCGGGGTGCGAGTGATAGAAACCCACTACATCAAGCCCTTCCTTTGCGCCTTCCTTTTCAACCTTAAGAAGCTCTGCCGGATCTATCTCATACCTATCTGCCGCACGCTCTTTATTCATATTCTGAAGAAGGCGCGCCGTGCTTACACTCTTTTCATCGCCATCTGCATTACCCAATAACGCCCCGCAACACTCGTGCGGATACGCGTTCTTTGAGTCTTCTATAATCTTATCGAATATTGCCTTTGTTAACTTTACCATCGTTATAAAAACACCTTCCTACATCGAAGCTATAGTGACTACCTTAATAATAAAAAATATAGCACACGCAATCGCACCGAAGAAGGTCATCTTCTTTACCTTCTTCTTCTTTTCCGCCACATGAGCGTCTTCCTCAATCGAAGCTCGTCCTGCAAAACGATATACCCGGAAGAGTATCACGGCGGCCAATAGATATATTACAGGCTCAACGTATAATTGGTTCATCTAATTAACTTCCATGAGGGTTAGTCGTCGTCCCAGAGTCTCGTCGAGAGGTACTTATCTCCGCCGTCGGGGAATATCGCTACGATAAAACCCTTCTTCATGGTCTTTGCCAATTCAAGTGCCGCCCACATGGCCGCACCGGAGCTTTGCCCGACGAGTATGCCCTCTTCACGCGCAAGGCGTTTGGCAAGGACGTATGACTCTTCGGTCGGAGCAGGTAACTTCATATCGTGCTCGTCCTCGTGGTATATGCCCGGTACGATAGACGACTCCATGTGCTTTAAGCCCTCAAGGCCGTGCATCGGGTCGTCGGGCTCTACGGCTACTATCTGAATATCTTCGTTAAATTCCTTCAACCGCCTGCCGTTACCCATAATCGTACCGCCTGTGCCGATGGTGGCTACGAAGTGAGTTATGCGCCCACCACTTTGCTCGATTATCTCAGGGGCAGTTGAGTAGTAGTGCGCGTCCGAATTCGACGGATTATTATATTGATCAAGCTTGCAGTACTTCTCAGGGTTCTCAACGTAGAGCTTCCACGCGAGCCTTATCGCACCATCTGAACCTTCAAATGGACTCGAAAATATGACATTCGCCCCAAAAGCCTTGAGTGTCTTCTTGCGCTCTTCGCTGACGTTCTTCGGCACTACCAAGTCGAGCTTATAGCCCTTATACGCACCTATCCATGCGTAGGCAATGCCGGTATTACCGGAGCTTGAATCGAGTATGCGCTTATCCTTTGTGAGTCGCCCTGATGCCTCGGCGTCCTCTATCATACGAAGCGCCGGCCTGTCCTTTACGGAACCACCGGGGTTATACCCCTCAAGCTTTGCGTATATCTCAACACCCTTTGGCAGGTGCTTGGTTATATTGTTTATCTTTACGAGCGGCGTATTACCGACTAACTCCAAGGCAGAGCAACTCGTAAACCTGTAGAGGCGTTCATCAGCTCCCTCTGCAAGCGACTTATCCATAGACTTATATTTACCCATTCCCTAAAAAACCTCCAACGAAAGTATTACCAGCCAGCCAAATGCCACCATCCCTTAAAGAAATATAACCTACCCCAGGACGGCCTGATTAGACGCAAAGGCTTAGAATCATAGAAGAAAATACCTTAGCGATATTGTCAAGTTTATAATACTCTACTAAATTTGTCAAGAACTTTGGCGAACCGAGAGACTTAGGGCAAGTCCTCGGTATTATTCGATAATATCGAGTTCTATCGGCTCAACTTTGACGCCTTTTTCAATAAAGTACTCTATCGCTTTATCTATGTCCTCAGGGGCTCCATCAAGCTCAAGGGCTACGAGCCCTATCGTATCGGAGATGGTGGCCTGACGTATATTGGTAACTACGCCAAAGCGTTTGCCAGCCTCATAGATGAGCGGCTCCTTGACGGCCTCCCTCGGATATGTAAGGTAAATGCGCTTCTGCATGTTTACACTCCACCTGCTATGGCCGG
>DAOVKH010000058.1 GCA_030631875.1 Deltaproteobacteria bacterium
TCGAGCCGTCCCTTAAGGAGTGCCGCGAGGGTCTTTCCCATAACGGGGCTTTCTTTAATGCCCATGGATTTAAGGTCTGTGCCCGTGAGTAGCGGGCAGAGGCTCTTGAGCTTTGTCATGTGGGTTGAGATGTAGCCCTTGACCCGCTTATCCGTCGTCTTTGCCATTAAGTATAGCGTAAGTTCAGTGGGGAGTCCTTTGAGTAGCGTATAAACCTTGCTCTTTATGGTAGCCGCTTTAGAGGCGACTGAAAGCCCTTCGAGTTTATTCAGTGCCCGAAGTCCGTCCCTTCTAAGTCGTATTACTTGGAGCCGTCTCTTGCCGCTAAGGCCAAGCCTTTTAACGGTACTTAATAGATCGTCGTTATCCGTAAGTGTATCGGTTAAGGCCAGGAAGAGTGTCAGCCACGCCTCTGACTTATCATTCAGGGAAGATAGGCGATACCATGCCAGAGTATCTTTTGCGTCTCTAAGGAGCCTTCTGGTAGAAGCCTTCACGGTAATATTCGGGTTGATGAGCTGTAGGATACCGAGCTTTCCAAGCCTTACGATTATGGCCTCAAAGGAATCTTCGTTCATAATATTCTTAAGTTCATCGAGTATGCGCGGCCCTGAGGACTTCCTGAGAAGGTTCAGGCGTATTGAGTTCTTTATGAGCTTTAGAGTATGCGGTGAAATATCAAAGCCAAATCTCTCGGAGAAACGAATTGCGCGAAGAGCCCTAATCGGGTCTTCCACAAAGCTTAGGTTATGTAGTATCCGAATCTTTCTTCTCTTTATGTCGTCTCTCGCTCCGAAGAAGTCGATTACCTCGGCGAATTCATTTGGGTTTAAGGCCATGGCGAGCGTGTTAATTGTAAAGTCTCTGCGGTAGAGGTCAAGCTTTAGAGAGGAGTGGGCTACATTTGGCAGTGCCCCGGGATGGTCGTAGTACTCAAGCCTTGCCGTCGCTACGTCGAGCTTAAAGCCGTTTGGAAACTTAATGGTCGAGGACTTGAAGCGCAGGTGGCTCTTTACGTGTAGGGAGTTCTTCTTTGCAAAGCATCTTGCGAACCTTACGGCGTCGCCCTCGATTACGATATCTATGTCGAGGTCTTTGCGGTCCATCTTACCGGCTCCGCCGCTCGTGTCTTCGAGCATTAGGAGGATATCCCTGACAAAGCCCCCTACGGCGTATGCCTCGAAGCCGAGGGAATCGGCGGTCTCGCCGATATCTTTAAGCAGGTTAAGCGTCCAGGACGGGAGTTTTTCTTTCATAAAGGATGCTATCTTTTTTTTGCGCTTACTTTGCCTCATTATATCTGAGGTCGTTTCTTTCTCTCTTAGCCCTTCACGCAGGAGTTTTAAGAGGTCTGTCCTTGTGATGATGCCTGCAAGATCTCCGCTCTTATCGTCTATTACCGATAATATGCGCTGGCCGTGCGTCATTACAATATCTCGTACCTCGTCTGTAGAGGTCGATCTCTTTACAATTAGTCTTCCGGGGTTCATTAGCTCCGAGACCAGCTCTCCCTTAAGGCCGTGGTGGAGAGCCTTATCGACGACCTGACGCGTGATTACTCCTATTGGTTTTTTCTTACTCGTAACGGCCAAGGCGTTTATATTATAGCGGCGCATGAGTTCAAGGGCACTCTCTATAGTTTTGCCCTTGAGTGTTGTTATCGCAGGCGAGCTCATTATATCCGATGCCGTTACCTTCGGGGTTATGACTTTTTTTAGTGCTTGGAGAACTTCTTCGTCGGCCTCGATGAGTGTCAGGGCCTTTAGCGTTGCCGAGGCCGCATGGAGGTGTCCTCCTCCGCCGAGCTCTCTTGCCAAGGCTCCGGCATTGAGTGAGCCGGCACTGCTTCGGATTACGAGGTGAACACGATCCGGAGTCTCTGCCAATAGCACCAACGCGTCGATATGCTCCATCTCCATCATTCTCTGGGCGAGTGTTGATACGTCCCCTTTGTATCCCTCAAGGGATATCTTCGCGATGACGACATTTATGCCGCCTATAGTGTAGAGCCTCTCTGAGCGTATTAGGCTTTCGAGGGCAAATACCTCGGAGGTGCTCAGGGGCTTTGTTATAAGCTCGGATACGAGGCTTAAGTCAGCACCTGCCTCTAATAGAAGTGAGGCCGCCTCGAAGTCTTCTTTCCGTGTCGAGGGGAAGGAGAGAGAGCCGGTGTCTTCATAGATGGCGGCCATTAGGAGCGTTGCCTCCTCTGAGGTCAGGGCGATATTCTTTTCTTTAAGTATGAGTGTCAGGAGGGTTGTCGTCGAGCCGTAGTCTTCGTGCACGTTAAGGTCGGCCTTGATGGTAGAGCCCTTTATCTGCGGGTGGTGGTCGTAGATGTGAACCTCTACGTCTTTGCGCCCTATTAGCTCACCGAAGCGTCCGATGCGCTCAGGACGGTTTATATCGACGAGTATGAGTCGGGTTACCTTTGAGAGGTCTATATCACTGGCATCTTTGATCTCAAGTGGCAGGGCGATCTTCTCTACCGCTACTCTAAGCGTATCTTCAAGAGAACCCGAGAAGGCAACCTCTGCCTTTGGGTAGAGCTTCTTTGCGGCTATCATGGCGCCAAGCGTGTCAAAGTCAGCAGCCGTATGGGTTGTTATTAGCTCCATAGTAAGATTCTATCATAAGTTCGGATAGGTAATCAACGAGGGCAATCCTATTTTTCAGGACGCAAAACGTCTTCTTCTCCTTGATTTAGGCGGGTATTTATTATATTCTTTACCTATCATGATAGAGAGCTTTAATAAAGAACCACTTAAGATATTCGACCTTCTCGTGAAGGAGCCTAAGAAGTTTGCGCGCGGAGTATACTGGACGCTCGACCCTTCTACGCTCAGATTTAAGCACGGTGAGGATATAGCCGAATTAAAGGTCCCTTACCACCTTGGCGGAGACGATGAGGATGTAGTCGCCAAGGGTGTCTACTCCATGGGACTCCTATTAAAGAAGCGTTTTGAAGAAGACCTTGGAAGAAATGTGATCGAGGATATACCGTCTCACCTCTCCGTTGAGTTCTCAAAGCCTCTTAAGGCTCGTTCCTTTAAGGTATCGTTCCTGATGGCTGATACTATAGAGAGAAGGGCTGCCGAAGAGATACTCCACTCGACCCCTCTCGTAGATGGCGAGGTGCTCACGAACTGGCTCTCTAAGGACGCCCACGGCTACGCGCTGATGGCTTGGTTTACGGCACTTATAGATAAGGTCTTGCGGGAGGAGGCCTCGACAGATAGCGGAGAGCGAACCTCCTTTATGGCACTCCTGGGTGTTATAAACAGTGTAAAGAGACATAAAGACAGACTCAAAGACCTGCGTATAAAAGGGGTATCTTACAGTAAGCTCGACATGGCGGTAGGGTTCTCTATATACGGATTATTTAAGTGCGCATTGAGGGCTCTCCTTGAGCGTCTTAGGGAGACTAATGTTCCTTACTATAGTACCGAGAGCGAGCTGATATTAAAGACCGCACTTAAGCCAAGGGCATTCCTCGGCATATCGTCGGGGCTATTGGCTACGTCTCTTAACCCTTACGGTATAGACGGGAAAGTATTTGACGCTCTGTCGGCTATTGCGCCCAAGGCCGACGCCATCGCTGACGGTGACGTTTCTTCGGAGCAAATAATTTCTTCTATGGCGAAGGCCATAGATTCTAACAAAGACCTGACCGGCATTGTCAAACTTCAGCATAATATAAAGAGCCTTAGAGCCTTTGCAATGGATTACCTCATTAACTTCGATCTGCCGGCCGTGGACGGCCATAAGCTACTCTATGAGTGCTGCCATGAAGACCGATTGGCCGCGAATATATTTACAGACCAGAGTGCTGCTGAAAGACTCAGCAAAGCATTGACCGATATAAGAGATAAGTACGTTAGGGATAAGCCGAGGGTCGAGTCTCTCGATAAGATATTAGGGCTTATTGCGGCATCTATGAAGGGTAAGCGCAGATGGTTTAAAGGCGGCGAAGAAAACATTCGCGAGACATATGCTTCGATAGCGCGGAGTTTCTTCTCCTGCTGGATGGCCGACCATGTAGAGAAGTTCTGCGCCTCCATGCGGATGCACATGATAGACAGGCGTGGCAGCTTTGATAACGCCATGCTCATAGAAGAATATAAGCGCGGGACACTCTATAGATTCTCTACCGATACGCGCCCGGTGCTTACAACCCTTGCCGTAGCCGAAGAAGGCCAACTCTTCATAGATATGAAGGACTTTACCATGAAGACATTCAAGGTAAAGGAGATAGCCATGGCCGAGATGATGAAGGAGAGCTTCTATTCTCCCATACTTGCGGCGGCGAGCCGCTATGCTACCGGCTCCGGGGTTATGGATAATGATACCGGCATAAGGCTCAATAGTATGCCGGGCGATGCCGCGCTATTCTCCGGAAGTGTCTCTATGTTAATCTCTCTGGCTCATGACATACAGAAGGTCATAAGTCTTTATAAAGAAAAATTGGATAAGGCTCTGCCTCCGGTCAAGGAGGAGCTTTTGCTTGAAGATATAAATAAAAAATTTGAAACTCAGCAGGCCGTAATCAAAAAGAATAAGGTAGTCTTGCTGAAGGCCATTGAAAAGGGTGATAAGGAATCGAAGTTAAAGCTAAATAAGCTTAAAGAAGAAGAGCATCGCATGGAGACTCGTTATCGTGACGCTCTGGAGGCGGCGATAAACAGAGAGCTTGAGGCAGGGCTATTTATATCCTATGGTGCTAAGGCTGAGAACCTGCTCCTTGAGGCAAAGGCCGGTCTCTGTGAGCCAATGAAGGTGGCGATAGGTGAGAAGATAAACGAGGCCGCGCGCGGAACAGACAGAAACTCGGCCATAAGAGCCAAGTTTGAGATGATGCTTGAGGGCGAGAGAGTTAAGAGAAGGCACCACGCCTTGAGTTATCCCTTCGATGTTTATGTAGATAAGACCTTCTCACTGCGCGTTCCGCCGGACTTAGAGATATCCATAAAAAAGATAATTGAACGTAAGGACGAGGTTCGCGCCAAAGCCCTTGCTACGACCATAGGCAGTGAATGTTATAAAGACCTTCGCAGGTTCTTTAAAGGAGCGTCAGTCTCAACACTAAGGATGTTCGCATACGCGTCAGGCATATATAATAAAGGCCAGGCCTTGAGCGAGGAAGCCCTTAACGCCTACAAGAAAGAGACGAAGGGGACGAAGCTATTCTTCAACAAGAAGTTGGCCGTCTCAGAGCTTAACCGTGGCGTATCGGACGACTTTTACTTTCCTTTTCAGACGCTTAACTTCTGTGTCGGCGTTGAGGTGAAGAAGGGCCTAAGGATGCTCGAGGTCTTCTTGAAGATAGGCGACGTTGTATTTAAGGGTTTTGAGAGAAAGGCCCCGACAGTAGTCTATGAGATATTAAATCAAGAGGGTAAGTTCTTTAAGGCTCTCGACGAGCACCATCTGAAAGGATGGATAGAGGCCGCCGAGAAGAACAGGCACAGCAGGTAGTCTCTTATTACTTCTCTTCTTTTAGCACTTCGTTCATTGAGCCGCTTCGATAGCCGATTAGATCGAGCGCTACATATGTAAAGCCCGCCGACTTAAACCTCTTAACTACAGAATCCCTTAGTTCCTTATTCGCGAATAATTTTATAGAATCTTCTTCTACCTCTATGCGCGCGGTAGCTTCGTGATACCTCACCCGAAGCTGTTTAAAGCCGAGGGTTCTGAGAAACTCTTCACATACCTTCAGGCGTTCCAAGGCTTCTTCGGTTATCTTTGTTCCGTATGGGAACCTTGATGAGAGGCAGGCGAGGTTGGGTTTGTCCCATGTGGAGATGCCCAAATCCTTACTTAGCGCGCGTATGTCGTCCTTTGTGAGGGCGGCTTCTTCGAGCGGGCTTCTAACACCTCTTTCAATTCCTGCTTCCTTGCCCGGGCGATGCTCACCCTTGTCGTCTATATTAAATCCGTCTACTACCGTAGAGATTTTGAGTTTCTCGGCTTCTTGCCTGCAGATGGTGAATAGTTCGTCCTTGCAGAAGTAGCACCTGTTGGGAGGGTTCTCGGCGAAGTTCGGTATGAGGAGTTCATTTGAGTCTACTATGATGTGACGCACGCCAAATCCCTTGGCTAACTTCTTTGCCTCTTCGAGTTCGCTCTCAAGGTATGTCGGGCTCGTAGCTGTGAGTGCCGCGGCCTTATCCCCTAAAGTATCTACCGCGACCTTTAAGAGGAATGTTGAATCCACGCCTCCGGAGAATGCTACGAGTACCGAGCCCATCTCACGCAGTATTGATTGGAGGTCTTCGAGCTTGGCCTCTGGAGTCGCAGAAGGGGTCTCTCTTAGCAAAGATTTGCCTCTTTTATCAGATCTTCATCAAAGGGCGTATCTACGGTCATCTCACGGCTCTTGCCGTCGCAGGTGGCTAGGACTGTGGCCGGCCCTTCGGCCTTATTGGCGTAGCGGAGCATTATTGAGGCCGCAGTTTCGAGTATATTATTATCTTCCGTCGATTCGGTGCTTAACTCAACTACCGCCGAGGGGCCTGAGAAGTCTACAGGTTCGAGGAATGTATGCCCGTCTTGAATGAGAGACTTTAATCTCTTATTATCTGCCTCATGGCGGCCTATTATAATCTTCACACCATCTACGCGCAGGTGTCGCCCGACCTTGAGTATCTGAAGATCCTTGCCCGATACGTCTTTCTTGTGTTTGAATAGGTCGCGAACCTTCTTTGAGAATATCTTATCTGTCAGCAGACATCCGCCTGAAGGACACGGGTAGTCGCCTATGTCGAGGTCGTCGGCGAGCTTCATCTGTGGCCGCCTCGTTCTGCCCAACATATCGAGGAGCTTCTCTCTATCTACGAGCCCTTCTTTTTCGGGTATCGTCGGTGCTAAGTGCTTTGCCGATAACGGGCGAAGGATTAAACCCTCAAGGCCACTCTCGGTATCTATAAGAGGGAATGTATCACTACGCTGGCTCATCGGGCGCTGGCCGAGCACCTCGCCGGTGATGATGAAGCTTGCGCCAATCTCTTCCATGTACTTCTTGGCGAGAGTGAACATATATATCCTGCAATCAAGGCAAGGGTTAATGCCTTTTCCGTAGCCGTGCTTCGGCTTTCTGACGATCTCTATGTACTCGGCCCCCTTTAGCATCACCTTGAGCGGTACGCCGAACTCTTCGGCGACCTGCTTTGCGGCACTCTTGCATCCGCCTTCCGGGAGTGTGCCGTCGGGGACTTTCTTTGCTCCTGCCGAGCAGGTGCAGAAAGAAGATGTGAAGTTAAGGGCATAGACATCTATGCCCTGAGCTATCATTAATTTTACGGCGAGCGTTGAATCTAAGCCGCCTGAGAGTAGTGCTACTGCTTTTGTCATCTTTGTGGTCTAACCTCCGTAGAATATCTGCGTTAAAGTAATATTATATTATACGGTTTAGCGCAGGGAAATGCAAAGTTTTAGAGCACCGGTGGCGGTCGTGGCAGTATTTATATTGACTTTCATGGCAGATGCGTCTTATATTGATTACATTATGAAAAAATTTACTGAAGACGAACTGAAAGAATTTGACGGTAGTGAAGAGGGTAAGCCCATATACTTTGCCTACAACGGGAAGGTCTATGATGCCACAGATAGCCCGCTCTTCATGGAGGGGATGCACTTTGAGCATCCGGCCGGCTGTGACCTCACCGAGTATATGGATGAGGCCCCTCATGACGACGAACCGATAATCGAGCTTAAGGTCATAGGGACTTACGAAGGCTAACCTCAGCGTTTTCCACTATACCCGTTAGGGGGTTCTGTAATATCGATGAATGTGCGTATACTTGGCTCCGGCACATCGACCGGTGTGCCCGTCATAGGCTGTGGGTGCGAGGTATGCTCCTCTACCCAGAGCAAAAATAAACGCACGAGGGCATCGATACTCATAGAAGCTCCGGGCGGCAATATTCTTATAGACACTTCTCCTGATCTAAGAACGCAGGCTCTTGCCGGCAGTATTAATCGTATAGACGCCGTCCTTTACACACACCTCCACGCCGACCACCTCCACGGGATAGACGACCTTCGTTCATTTAACAGATTTAAGGATGGCCCAATACCGTGCTACGGCTCTAAGGAGTCGGTAGATGCAATCGCTAGAAACTTCGGATATATATTCGGAGACGGCGGCTCTATCGACAGCGGCGGCTGGAAGCCCGACCTCACGCTTAATACCATCGATACTACAACCGAGATATGTGCTTTAGAGGTAACGCCCGTTGAGCTTACGCACGGCAGGAGCGTTGTCCTTGGCTATCGTCTTAATAACTTTGCCTACCTAACGGATTGTAATGCAATAGGGGAGGCTTCGCTTGAGCTTTTAAGAGGCCAGGCTTCTATCGACACGCTCGTAATAGGTGCTCTAAGGCAAAGACCGCATCCGAGCCACTTCTCTATAGGCGAGGCCATAGAGGCCTCTAAAGCTATAGGGGCTAAGAGGGTAATACTTACGCACATGGGTCACGGTATAGATTACGACAAAGAGACGAAGCTCTTACCCACGGGCGTTGAGCTGGCCTATGACGGCATGAGCTTCGAGGTTCTTTAGGGAGTTTAATTAATTCTATTTATTTTTAAGTTCGTCGATATACTCCTCGGCTATAAAGGCGGCTACTGCACCGTCCCCGACGGCAGTTGCTACCTGTAGGAGTGGCGTGTCTCTGCAATCCCCTACAGCGTATATTCCCTCTACAGATGTCTCCATCTTTTGGTTTGTCTTTATGAATCCCGAAGCATCTTTATCAACGTCCACAAAACTTGTCGTCGGCGTTATGCCGACGAATACGAATACTCCTTCGGTCTCTAAGGAGGTTTCCTTCTTGGAGTTAACGTCTTCTATGACGACACCTTCTACGCCCATCTTTGTTCCCGTGACCTCTTTAAGTATGTGGTTCCAATGTATGGTTATGTTCTCGGTCTTTAGGGCGCGCTCCTGTAGTATCTTTTCGGCTCTGAGTTTATCGCGCCTATGGATGATATGTACCTCCTTGGCAATCTTTGATAGGTAGACGGCTTCCTTTACGGCCGTATCGCCGCCACCGACGACGACTACGCGTTGGTTCTTGAAGAAAGGTCCATCGCAGGTGGCGCAGTACGAGACACCTTTACCGAGGTATGCCTTCTCGCCA